>CAZUTD010000007.1:4850-6510 GCA_964623185.1 uncultured Clostridiaceae bacterium | reverse complement strand
GATGTTTATGTTGTAACTTCTGGTAAGGGTGGAGTAGGTAAAACTACTACGACTGCTAGCATTGGTGCTGCATTAGCAATTAAAGGAAAGAGAACACTAGTAGTAGATGCTGATATTGGATTAAGAAATCTTGATGTAGTTATGGGACTGGAAAATCGAATTGTCTATGATTTGGTTGATGTGATGGACGGCCTATGTAGGCTTAAGCAGGCTTTAATAAAGGACAAAAGATATGATGGTTTGTTTTTGTTACCCGCTGCTCAAACGAAGGATAAAAATGCTATTTCACCTGATAAAATGCTTGAATTGACAAGCAGTTTGAAGGAGATGTTTGACTATATATTGGTGGATTGTCCGGCCGGTATTGAACAAGGTTTTAAAACTGCTATAGCAGGTGCAGATAAGGCAATTGTTGTTACCACTCCTGAAATATCAGCAGTAAGAGATGCAGATAGGATTATAGGATTACTAGAAGCATCTGAGTTAAGAGATCCTCTACTAATTATTAACCGTATAAGGATTGATATGGTAAAAAGAGGGGACATGATGAACATAGAAGACATGATTGATATACTGGCAATTGATCTTTTAGGGGTTGTGCCGGATGATGAGGCTATAGTTATATCTACTAATAGGGGAGAACCAGTGGTAAGCAATGATAACTCATTGGCGGGACAAGCTTATAGAAATATAGCAAGGAGAATTATTGGCGAGGAAGTTCCTTTTGTGAATATGGAAGCGAATGAAAATTTTGTAGCAAGGCTAAGAAAAATTTTCGGTTTTGCAAAATAATTTTAGAAAGGGAGGAATACAATGGATTTCTTTAAATTATTTGGCAGGAACAATACTTCTAGTAAAAATGTTGCCAAGGAACGGTTAAAACTTGTCTTGGTACACGATAGAACAAATTGTTCACCTAATTTTCTTGATATGATTAAGGACGATATTATAAAAGTTATATCAGATTATGTTGAAATTGATGAAAGTGGGTTGGATGTTAAGCTAACAAGAACAAAAAAAGATATAGATGACACAATGATACCCGCATTGGTCGCAAATATCCCAATAAAAAGAATGAAGGATAAAAATTGTTGCTAGAAACTATAACTCAAATAAAAAGCTCTATTAAACCATTTATTTTTATAATAGGTGGTTTTTTGTTGTTTTTTTATTCTAAACACAAGGTATCATGTAATAAAATATTATAATTAACAATATATTTATACAGAATCTTAAAGAAGGGAGGGAATGAAGAAATGAACATAATGAAAAACAACAATCGCATATATCCAGTTAAAACTTATTGGAATCGTGGCATAAAAACACATTATAAAAATAAGAATGCTAAAAACAAACATTGGTTTTATAGAACTTTTATTAGATTAATTATATCTATTTCAATATTTATTATGGTTTTGATATTTAAAAATATAAATTCAAAACCTACAAATTTCTTGATTAATCAAATAAATTATCGCACTAATGAAAAATTTGAACTAGCGGAAAACTATAATAAGTTGAAGAGTGGTATTGGTTTCCTTATGAAAGAAAGTGAGAAGGTCTTGGCAGTGGTAAATACCAGCAATATCTCTGAATTACAGTTGGCACCACCGATGGAGGGCGTAGTTGTAACACATTTTGATGAGCTTTTAGGAGAGGA
>CAZUTD010000007.1:2950-4840 GCA_964623185.1 uncultured Clostridiaceae bacterium | reverse complement strand
TGTTATAGAAACAGGTTATAATCAGGCTAGTGGTAAATATATAGTAATTAAACATAAAGGAGAATTGCTATCAGTATACAAAAACTTGGGTAACATTTTAACTGAAAAGGACAAAAAAGTATTTAAGGGAGAAGTTATAGGGAAAAACGAGCAGAAGCTAGAATTTCAAATTTGGAAAGATAGTCAAGCTATAGATCCCCTAAAATATATTGATTCGGAAGTGAAAAATATGTAGGCAATTATATAAGGAAGGCATATATAATGGTATTATTCAGAGTTTTCGGCATTGATATAAGAATTAATAGTATCTTGTTTCCCATATGTATGATGGCTATATATTATAATTATTTTTTTGAAATGATTATAAGTATATTAATCATTATTGTACACGAAATATCCCATTCACTTGTTTCCCTATATTATGGTATAAAAGTTGTTGAAATAGAAATCTTCGCCTTTGGTGGTGTTGTGAAAACAAACAATTTTCTCGAGATAAATCCCCGAAATGAAATTGCTATTGCAATAGCGGGGCCAATCGTTAATTATATTATGTTCTTTCTTGCTATCGCTGCAAAACATTATACAAAAACCCAATTTTATTTGCTGGATTTTTTTATAATTGCAAACCTATCTATTGGTGCATTTAATCTTTTGCCAATATTGCCTTTGGATGGGGGCAGAATAGTGCGAGCTTGGTTAAATCTTAGAATAGGATTTCAGAAATCAACGGTGTTTATGGTAAAAGCAAGTAAAGTGTTATCAATTATATTATTCTTAATAGGTTTATATCTGGGGAGGCAGAATAGCAAATATTTATTCTTAGGTGGGATATCAATTTTTTTATTCATAAAGGCAAATCAGGAAAAAAAGCAAATAGGATACGCCTTGTTTTATAATATAATAATGAAAAGGAATGAGTTGTTAAAGGATGGGTTTATGGAAATAAAACATTTTGTTGCACTGGAGTCTATGAACATTTATAAAGTTTTCCGCATGTTCTCTACCAGTAGCTATCATTTGATTACTGTTATAAATATGAAGGGCAATATTTTGGGTGTTTTTTCTGAAAATGAAATAATGGATGCAAATATCAAGTACGACAAATTAACGACTCTGGGTGACTTGATTGTTTTACAAGAGAAAAAGGATAAAAAAAAATAATTACAGTGTAATGGCGTATCCCTAAAGCTAATATGTTATTATATACCTAGGCCTATATTGTATAGGTGCTTATTTTTAAAATGAAATTTTGAGCCAGGGTCTAAAACATCACAATGTGTCAAGGATATAGATATAGCTAAACTAGGATGTTTCTTACCCTATAGGCGGTCGATTTAATTTAATTGTGCTTTGCAAAATATGCTAATGGGAAATCACCAATTTTGATAGTTTATTTTTTACAATGGAAACCTAAACTTTGGCTGAAATCCTTGAATGAGGACAGGCACTTATTAAATATTATTTCAATTTTAAACAGGCTAATATTTTGCTAGCAGCTTCAAAAATGCAAAAAATACGGAGGTAAACTAATGAAGAATATTCAAGTCAAGGAATTATTATATAATGTAGAGAAACCTGCTAGATACTTGGGAAATGAACTAAATAGTATCCACAAGGAAGTGAATGAAGAAATGGTACGATTTGCTTTTTGTTTCCCAGATATTTACGAGATAGGTATGAGCCATTTGGGAATGAAAATATTATATCATTTATTAAATACATTGGATGATGTTTTTTGTGAAAGGGTGTTTGCACCTGCCGGGGATATGGAGGAAGAGTTGATAAAGAATAAGATCCCACTCTTTGCATTGGAAAGCAGAGATTTTATTAAAGATTTTGATTTTGTTGGTTTTACTTTACAATATGAATTAAGCTATACAAATATACTCA
>CAZUTD010000007.1:0-2940 GCA_964623185.1 uncultured Clostridiaceae bacterium | reverse complement strand
TATGTTAAAATTGGCCAACATTCCAATCTATAGTAGGGATAGGAGTGAAGAAAACCCAATCATTATTTTAGGAGGTCCGTGTGCCTATAATCCCGAACCAGTAGCAGATTTTGCGGATATAATTATTTTAGGTGAGGCAGAGGAGGTTTTAATAGAGCTTTTGGATTTATATAAAAACCATAAAAACACTACCTATAACAAATTGAAATTTTTGCAGGAGGCATCGAAAATAGAGGGGGTATATATTCCGAGTTTTTATGAAGTGAACTATAATGAAGATGGCACCATACTATCTTTTAATTCGATAATTGAGGGCCTTACACATAAGATTAGAAAAAGGATCATCAAGGATTTGGACAAGGCATATTATCCTGATAAAATTATTATGCCTTATCTGGATGTGGTTCATGACCGGGCGGTATTAGAAATATTCAGGGGATGTACCAGGGGATGTAGGTTTTGTCAGGCGGGTATAATTTATAGGCCTGTAAGAGAAAGGTCTCTCCAGACGCTTAAAAATATAGCTGAAAATTTGTTATCTTCTACTGGCTACGAGGAGATATCCTTATCATCCTTAAGCACTAGTGATTATTCCAATCTACAGGACATTGTTAACCACCTGATTGAAGAATACAATGAAAAGATGGTAGGTATATCCTTACCCTCTTTGAGGCTGGATAACTTTACCTTAGACCTGATTAAGGAAATACAAAAAGTTAGAAAAACTGGCTTAACTTTTGCCCCCGAGGCTGGTAGCCAAAGGCTAAGGGATGTTATTAACAAAGGAATCGAGGAAGATGATTTGATAGGGGCTGCCCAAAAAGCCATTGAGTCAGGCTGGGGCAATTTAAAACTTTATTTTATGTTAGGTTTACCAACGGAATCTGCTGATGATTTAATGGAAATAAAAAAATTGGTCCTAAGAGTTATCGATATATATAATCAAACTGAAAGTGAATCAAGGGGAAAAAAGCTCAACATAACTGTTAGCACTTCAACTTTTGTTCCCAAAGCCTTCACTCCTTTTCAATGGGAGCCCCAGATTACATTAGATGAAATTAATGATAAACAATCACTACTAAAAAACCAATTAAAACACAGAAATATCACATATAATTATCATGATGCAGAAACTAGCTATTTGGAGGCAATCTTTGCCAGGGGGGATAGAAGGTTATCCAAGGTCTTGGAATTGGCCCATAATGAGGGATGTAAGTTTGATGGATGGATGGAATATTTTGATTTTAACAAATGGAAAACAGTTTTTGAGAAGTTGAATATTGATCCCGCATTTTATGCTAACAGAAGAAGAAATTATGATGAAATATTGCCATGGGATCATATAGATGTTGGGGTTACAAAAAAGTTTCTTATTAAAGAAAATGAAAAATCTAAAAGGGGTGAGTTAACCCCAGACTGCAGGATAAAATGTACAAATTGTGGTATTAACAAGGGTTTAATGGGGGGACATTGCTAATGTATAGGATAAGATCAAAATTTTATAAAAAAGATGATATGGTTTTCATATCTCATTTGGATTTAATTCGTTTGTTTGAAAGAGCCTTTAGGAGGGCTCATATTCCTGTATCTTACTCCCAAGGCTTCAATCCCCATCCTATTATGTCCTTTGCCACAGCACTAGGGATTGGCATCTCAAGTGATGCTGAATATATGGACATAAAATTGACCAGGGATATGGATGTAGGGGAATTCATGGCTGGGCTTAATAATCAATTGCCTGATGGTTTGGAGATTATTGCCAGCAGATATATACCAAATGATTTAACATCATTAATGGCTACAATAAAATATTCAAGTTATATTGTGAAGTTTGATACCCTAGAACAAATAGATGAAAATGAATTAAAAGAAAAGTTAAGCCTCTTTATGCAAAAAGAAGAATTATTAATAATTAGGAAGAAAAAAAGAAAAAGAAAACATAATTATAAACGGTTTCAAAAAGAGGCCGGACGACAAATTAATATAAGAACCTTTATCCAAGATATAAATATAATAAAAACAGAAAATACTAATGTAGTATGTGGTATGGTCTTGGCCACCGGGAGTAGCGGTAATTTAAAGCCAGAAATTGTGGTTTCAAAATTGGGTGAGGAAATGCATTTGCCGATTGTTTTAGAAGGAGTCAGGGTTCATAGGACTGAATTATACAAGGAGATAAGGCCTGAACTCCTAACCCCGTTAGATGGTATATGATGACAAGGCAGGGACTTTGCATATGAAAAGCAAGCATATATGTAATTTAGGCAAAACTTGTTATAAAATTGGGAGTGGAATATATGAATCAAATAATTGTAGATGTTAGCCTTAATGAAATTAGGTTAGCTATACTGGAAAAAAAGGAATTAGTGGAACTGTACATTGAAAGAAAAAATAAAAAAAGAATAGTAGGCAATATATATAAGGGACGAGTAAGCAATGTATTACCAGGTATGCAGGCAGCCTTTGTCGACATTGGCTTGGAAAAGAATGGATTTCTATATGTTAAGGATGCAATTTCTCAGGATTGCAGATATGAGGATAATCAACAATGCAAAGAGATATCAATTGGGGATATCATTAAAAAAGGCGATGAAGTTATTGTACAGGTGATTAAAGAGCCCTTTGGTTCGAAAGGTGCCAGAGTTACTACACATATTACCTTGCCGGGGAGATATTTGGTTTTAATGCCATGCACGGATTATCTTGGGGTGTCTAGGCGAATAAGCAGCGAGGAGGAAAGAAATAGATTAAAAAAAGAAGTAGAGGAAATAAGACCCAAGAATGTAGGGGTAATAATTAGGACCGTTGCTGAAAATAAAACTGGGGAAGCATTTGTCGATGATATGAAATTCCTATTGAAATTATGGCGAAAGATTGAAAAAGAAAAAAAATCTGGATTTGCACCGAGAATAATTTACAAGGATTCAGATTTAGTTGATA
>CAZUTD010000006.1:5859-17461 GCA_964623185.1 uncultured Clostridiaceae bacterium | reverse complement strand
TTTCCTGTGCCCTTATTTTGGCAGGTATCGACTTAGTCTTCCCCTTTATTACTGGAAAAATGATTGATGATGTTTTTCCTAAACAAGATCTTAAGTTGATTCTTTTTATAGGTCTGGCCATGCTTTTATTGTTTATTGTGAGGACAATTATACAATATATAGTGGACTACTGGGGTCATGTCTTAGGGGTTAAAATGGAACACCAAATGCGTAAGGATTTGTTTGAACACCTACACAAACTGTCCTTTAATTTCTATGATAACACCAAAACTGGTCATATAATGTCCCGATTGGTAAATGACTTAAATGAAATTTCAGAACTTGCCCACCATGGACCCGAAGATTTATTTATTGCCATTGTAACGCTTATGGGATCTTTTATTATAATGTTTTCCATTCACTGGCAATTAACCTTAATCACTTTTTCCCTTATTCCGATTGTCCTTACTTTTACTCTTATAAAGAATAGGGAAATGCAGACCGCCTTTCTAAGTATGCGAAGGGAACTTGCAGATATAAATGCCCGTGTGGATGATAGTATTTCAGGTGTCAGGGTTGTAAAATCTTTTACCAATGAAAAATATGAAGAGGAAAAATTCAGAATAGGCAATGATAATTTTAAAAAATCAAAAAAGAATTCCTTTAAAATAATGGCCGTATTCTTTGCTGGCGTTGGGTTTTTCTCCAATCTTATACATTTACTAGTCCTAATTTCAGGTGGTTATTTTATTTATCATGGATCAATGACCACTGGGCAACTGGTTGGATTTTTACTCTATGTCTCCATGTTCTTACAACCAATTAGAAAGTTAACAATTTTGGTGGAAAATTACCAAAAAGGTATGGCGGGATTTCAGCGTTTTCTTGAAACTTTAGAATTAAAGCCTGAAATTCTCGATGAACCCCATGCAAAAGAAATCCTTGATGTTGAGGGGTCCATTGTGTTTAAGAATGTTACCTTTTCTTACAATAATAAGGAAAGCATTTTAGAAGATATTTCTTTTTCTATCCTGCCGGGTCAAACTGTTGCAATTGTAGGTCCCTCCGGCGGTGGCAAAACAACCTTGTGTAATTTAATCCCAAGATTTTATGAAATCGAAAAGGGTACAATTTATATTGATGATATAAACATTAAAAACTTTACCCAAAAATCGCTTCGTAAAAATATCGGCATAGTTCAACAAGATGTATTCTTATTTTCAGGAACTATTAAAGAAAATATTCTTTATGGCAAGGTGGGTGCTAGTGACGATGAGGTAATTGAAGCTGCCAAAAATGCAAATGCTCACGATTTTATTATAAATTTGGAAAATGGTTATGATACTTATATTGGAGAAAGGGGTGCGAAATTATCCGGTGGGCAAAAACAGCGTCTATCAATAGCTAGAATCTTTCTTAAAAACCCCCCAATATTAATATTGGATGAGGCAACTTCAGCCCTAGATAACGAAACTGAAAGGATAATACAAGAATCCCTGTATAATCTCTCTAAAAATAGGACCACTTTGATTATAGCCCATCGATTAACCACTATTAAAAATGCTGACAAAATCATGGTTTTAACTGATGAGGGTATAGTAGAAGAGGGTAGGCATAAGGATTTGTTAGAAAACGGCGGGGTATACTCCATGCTTTATAGGGCCCAATTCTAAGAATAATTTTTAGCCCAAAATTTAGAAAAAATCCAAGCTCGGAATTTGTATGATTGTCACTTTACATTAGTTCTTTTTTGTTGTATAATGTTCTTCGTGGAGTTAATAATTCCTAAAATATTGATTGCTGATGTAGCTCAGCAGGTAGAGCACTTCCTTGGTAAGGAAGAGGTTCGTGGGTTCGAGTCCCATCATCAGCTCCATTTAAACATTGAAAACACCGCCTTTGTGAGGATAGCCGAGGGCGGTGTTTTGTTGTTTATATCATATATTATTTAAAGTTTTATTATGAATTGAATTTATATAAATTCAAGCCAATCTCCTCATTAAAACTCCTGTCTACACTGCCTTGTATTACCTCTACAATTAATTCACCCGTAGCACTTATTACAGCAGAGCTTAAATGACCACCATAGGTTTTGTATTGACTGTCGGATAAATTTATATGCAGATGTAAATAAACCTCCCCTTCCATGGTAGAGATATTTCCCAGAAGACTTGTAATTTCAAAATCTCCTCTTAATTCTGTTGAATGATATTCTTTTGTATCAATATGGAATAAACCAATTGTCGCCTTGTTAACAGCACCGATTCCCTTTACCCAGCCTAATTCAACCTCTTCTTTTTTGCAAAATTCCTCCAAGGTTTTAACTATTTCCTCACCCTTGTCCATTCTTATTACATACTTATTGCCAAATCTTCTATATTCCATTATCTCACTCCTTAAAATATCTTCATCCAATTATTTTTGGAATGGTTTTTTTCTTACAAGGCTAATATGCTTTAGTTATAATTAGACTATACTATATTTTCGAAATTGTCCATAAGTATAGTGAAGCGACTGTGCCATAGGGTGAATATTTTTCCCTATACTCATCAAAAACTTTTTTGGGAAGTTGGTCAAGCCCATATAAATTCATAATACCCCTACGGATAGCTAAATCCTTATAAGATACCACATCTGGCCGGCAAAAAGAAAAAATTAACAACATTTCCGCAGTCCAAACTCCCACCCCGTGCAATGATGACAGCTTTTCTATTATCTCTCCATCTGTTAACTTATGTAGATTATTAAAATCCACTTTTCCAAGTAATGCTGCATCTGCAATACCTTTAATATATCCAGCTTTCCTATTAGACATCCCACATCCCTGTATATCTGAAATCCCCGCTTGATAAATATTTTGCGGAGTAATGGAGACCAGTTTATCATTTAAACGCTTCCATACTGTCTCAGCCGCCTTGTTGGAAATCTGCTGACTAACTACACTAGAGATCAATGCAATAAAGGGATCAGGTGTGATTTTTCTTTTTATCATACCTATACTGTCGATAGCCTCCCCTAGTTTTTTATCCTTGTCTTTTAGGTATTCTATTTCTTTTTGTCCATACTCAAAATAGGAATTAGACTCTTTTTTTTTCTAGATTTATTAATTTTGTTTTTAAGTCAAGGCCACCCCGATAACCCACAAGTGATCCATCGCTGCCAATAACACGATGACAAGGAATTAATATGGGAATAGGGTTGCGATTATTTGCAAGTCCTATGGCACGATAAGCCTTGGGTGACCCTACTTTTATAGCTATATCTTTGTAGCTTGCGGTTTCACCGTAGGGAATTTCGCAAAGCCTTTTCCACACCTCCTGCATAAAAGGTGTACCCTCTGGTGCAAGGGCTAGGTCGAATTCGACAAGTTCTCCCGCAAAATAACTTTTAAGTTGTTCTGCCGCTTTTTTTAAAATGGGTGTCTCTTTCAATTCTATATCATCTGAGAGTTTGTCAGTTTCAAAATACAAGTTTGTTATTTTCCCATCCCTCTCTTTTATAGCAATTTTGCCAATATCTAATTCATAAAAATATATTGCCATAATAAGTCACCTCTTTTGTTTTGATATTGTACTAGCATTTGATTAGCCGACATTAATGGTATAGAACTAATTTTGGTTGAAAAGAAATTAAGTCAGCCTTACTTCCTCCACAACAATATGCTAATTTAATTATAATAAATTTAGCGGCAAATATCCAATATTCCTAATTATTAGTTTTCTCCAATGTTAACCTTCTTGATAATATGTAGGTTAATACTAGGGCAGCAAACAATCTAAATCCCAATAATATGAGCCCATTGGCCCCTACTGCCACAAAAATCAATGTGTCCTCAAAAACTGCATGACAACAGGCAAGAAAAATTGTAATTAAAAATAAATCTCTTTCTGATAAATCCTCTTGTCTAGCTGTTTGTAAAATAACACCCGCACCATAGGAAAGACCAAAAACAAATCCCACTAAAAGCGGCAGTATTGACTTGTCGGAAATATTAAAAAACCTTGTTATAAATCCAAAGGGTTTGGTAATCTTGTTAAGTACATTATAATCCTTTAATATTTGCAGTACAATCATAATGGGTATAACTATGATTGCTAGGGTGTAAATTGAATTTAAACTGCCCAGTGATGCCTCCTTAAGTATTTCTACCATAAAATTAAACCCATCCTTCCTAAAATAATCCCGGATACTACTGCTAATCCCAACCTGACCGCAATAACCTTATACACATTAATGCCCAATTTTTTAGTTATAGCAGTTTCCACAAAAAGTGCATGTGAAAAAGACAACATGACCGCTATAATGGTAATTTCAGAAATTGTAAAGGAAATAGCCTTAATAGCACCGACTGCTGCATACAAGGTTAAAACATTACCTATTACCAAAATTATAGCGGCTTCTCCAGGCAAATTAAAAATTGCCATTAGGGGTTGACATGCCTTTGCTATCCAATCGATTACTGGGGTCCGCTGCAAAAATGCTATAACAAAATATACGGGAACCATTACTTTCCCCAACATCCATGTAGTTTCAATCCCTTTTTTTACACCTTCCTGTATAGATTTTTTAAGCATTATGTCCCTTCCTTTCTGACAAAATAATAGTAATTGTAAATTCTAGCTTAAACCTCCATGCTGACTATCTATAACTCTTTGGTTTGCCAATTTCCACTCCTATAACGGATTACCATCAAAAAAGCCTCCATTATAAATTGGAGTGCAGTAACACCCCACACATATGCTACATGTAAGCGAAACACATAGACAACCAAATAAATCAAGGGTAGTCTTATAAGCAAATTTGTTATAAGCGAGATTTTAAACGGCCCTCTTGTATCTCCTGCACCTTTTAAGGCCCCTGATATTACCATGGTAATTGCAATGGGTACTTGCTCTAAGGCCCCTACCTTTATACAAGTTGCCCCTATGGCAACTGCGTCAAGGTCTGAACTAAATAATCTTATAATTGCATAAGGCATATTGAAAAAAAACAATCCTATACTTCCCATTAATATCGAAGCAAAAATAGCAGATTTTTTAGCACTCTCAGAAGCTTCCTTGATATTTTTTCTCCCCAAACTCTGTCCAACTAAGGTAGTAGCAGCAATAGCAAAACCCTGGCCAGGCATGAAGGAAACAGATTCTGACGCTACCGCAAGGGAATGACCTGCATAGGCCAGTGTACCTAACTGCACAATCCAAAATGATGAAAGCAACCTGCTACCCTCATTCATTAACATTTCTAATCCAGCTGGAAGGCTTAGATTAACAATACTTTTAATTGTATTAGCATCCCATTTTAAAAAGTAATTCAACCTTAACTTTATCCCTGATTTACCCCTCAGGAGGTAATATACAGTAACGGTTGTCCCCAATATTTGTGCCATACTTGTTGCTATGGCGGCCCCCCTTACCCCCATCTGGGGAAAGCCAAATTTCCCAAAAATTAAAACATAGTCCCCAAAAATATTAAAAATATTAGCTATGATAGCCGATACCAGTGGTACTACTGTATTACCTGCACCCCTTAAAATGGAGTTTCCCAGCATTAGTGGTATATAGAAAGCTAGTCCCACAGAAACAATCCGTAAATATTCCGAACCCAAAATAACCACCTGAGGGTCATTCACAATTCCTTTAAAAATATGTTTTGCTGTTAAAATACCCAATATTCCTATAATAGTACCAATTATAATGCTGATTAAGAGGCCCTGGGCCCCAGTATATTCGGCCTTGTCCTGTTCGCCTGCTCCAATATATCTAGCTACCATAGCAGTAACGCCTATGCCCAAAGCAGCAAAAATATTACCCACTGTAAACATAATCTGCGACCCCAGGGTTACGGAAGATATTGCCCCAGCATTTAATCTGCCCACCATAGCAGTGTCTACTGTCCAAACCATGGTATGTAGCATCATTTCCATAATTACAGGCCATGCCAGTCTTAGTATTTGCCTCGTTATCTTATTATCTTTCAATTAAGGATTCCTCCTGCCTTAATTTTATTATCCTGTTTTCAAAAAATATTAATTAAGTTATATCATATACCAAAAATGGTGACATAACAATAAAAAAGGTGATTACGCCCATATAAGCAAGTGTAATCACCTCGATTTATTTTTAATATAAGATAAGATTTTAATTGTTTAAAAGTTGATAAAAACACACACATAAATGCCTAGGATTATTTCGATATATCTTCCACCCTTTCCATTTTGGAAATAGATACCTCATAGGCGATTTTGGTAGCAATATTATTCTCAGTAAATTTTTTTTGATATTCCCTGCTCTGTATTCTACCCCATATTTTTATATGGTCCCCAACCTGTAGTTTCGAGGCAAATCTAGCATTTCTACCCCATGCAATGGAGGGTATATAATCGGATTTATTATAAGACCGGTTAACTGCTATTAACAAATCTGTTATTTCCCTTCCAAAAGGAGTTTCCCTGTAAATTGGGGGCTTGCAAATAAAACCATCCAAATAAATTTGATTGGGATTCTTTACTCCCTCGTCATTATCAACTTTCATAATATCCCTTACAAAAACGGTTAGGACAAGTTTATTATTACCATTTGTAAATTTATTATAAGACCTAAATTGCCCATCAACCCTAATGCAATCGCCACATTTCAAGTCCAAACCTGGTAGAAGCCTCTCAGAAATAGTTAATGGTAAAGTATCACTAATTTCACTTAATCGGGGTATCTCCATAGAATATAGGTAAAACCCCTCACCATAAATTTCGTGACTGAACTCCCTTTCGCTTCGAATTTTACCAACCAAGGTGACCATATTACTATCTAATAAATGATCCGACATAAAGACCCAACTCCCCCTTCTATTCTTATGTAAATTAATGGACGAATCTATAAATATTACTATTCAAGAATTGAAAAGATTATGTCTTAATAAGGCCTTTTATTTAAAACTTTTAAATATTTTCAAGGTCCGGGCATAAAATTTTCTAATTGTAATCTTCCTATTATATTTTCCAGGGTTTTTTTTCTATCCACCGTCCACATACATAGTTTGCCCGCCTGGTCCATTCTGTCTGTTCCCAAAAGTAATAAAATATCACCTTTTCCTAGTAAGTTTACCATTAAGCTAACACTATCGTCTAGCCTATCTAGATATTGAAAGCTGATATTATTCCTACCCAAAACCTCAAAAAAGATATGTTTCTCCCCTTTATCGACAGGGTCAGGGATATCGGGATAGTTATAGCCAGCTGTTATAATCAAATTTTTTATATTTAATATGGGATGCCATTGTCTTAGGATTTCTGCTATTTCATAATTTGTCACTATAGCCTTCTTGCCTCCTATGGCATTTATAATATATAGATTCTTATACTGGATTCCCTGCATGGTTTCAAAAACTGTTTCATAGCTGAGGATATTAGGACAGTAGTCATCTATAATTGTATATTGGCCCCTATAGACAATTTCCATCCTCCCTTGCAGCCCCTTAAAGTTACCTAAAAATTTTGCCATATTTTCAACAGGCAAATCCAATAACAAGCCACATGTTATAGCTGCCAATGCATTATATATGTTATGTTTTCCTAAAATCTGAATTTCAAAGGGATATTCGCAGGCTTCTACCTGCCCCCCACTTAGGGTAGTTAGGGTTTCCTGCAAACAAAAATTGAAGGTAGTTACATAACCCATATCAATGCTTGAAGCGGTGACCATGGCCTTGGCACTTAATCCATAAGTAATCGGAATTTCATTATTATTACTATCAAACTTGAAATATTTATTTTCATCCAAGTTTATTATTCCTACCCCTTGCCCCAGTACACGATTCATAAACCCATTTTGCGACTTTGAATCCCCTTGTATGGCTTGGTAAAGATTTAAATAAGCTGGTGATACATTGGCCTCTACAAGTATGTCACATTTTATTTTATCAGTGATACTGTTTTCAAATATATAGGCGGGTATTCCCATAATTATAATTTCAACTTTCTCTTCAATCATTTTATTTATATAAGTATGGATTTCTTTCAAATCATTTGTTTGTATTTTTCCATGATATTCCCTATCGTTTATGCTTATGATTAGACTACTTATTAATCCGGCAGAAATCCCTTGATTCCTCACCATATGGTATATAAGATGACTTATGGTGGTTTTCCCATTTGTGCCGGTAATACCAATGATTTTTGGTTTTTTAGAAGAATGATTATAAAAATTATTACATCCATTAGTCCTCCTATCCTGATGCAGAAAATTATTAATAATCATTTATCCATCTCCTCTTTCATCTTTGATTTGCCTAATAATATCTTCTGTATTTTACAATCAAATTATGTGTTTAAATCCATAAAAAACTAGCCATAGAATAGTACTTACAATTACCACATGGCTAGTCAGAGTTATTTTATATTTAAATTTTATTCCATGGCCAAATAAAATGACCTTATGGCAGGAGATATATTTTCAGAGGAATTATTTAAAACTCTCATAATACGTGCTTCCAATTCCTCCATAGATAGGTTTTTAGCCACATAATCATCAGCCACGAACTGAGTTTTTGTTAGGACATTATTAGCTTCTTCCTTTTTTATCAATAGAACAACCTTGATTGATTGGGTTAAAGGATCTTGCTTTATAGTCCGTAATAAATCATAATTTTCTGCATCAGCTACAGTGGTATCTATTAAAATAACATCAGGATGAATTTCTTTAATTAGCTTGAAAGCAGTTCCAGTATCCCTGGCTGTGACAATGTAATGTCCAATATTAGAAAATCTTTCCCTTATGCATTTCAGGATTATACTCTCATAATCCACCACAAGGAGGGTCTTATTCAAATCATGGAGGGTGATTTCCTCATTATGGATATATACCTGGTTTTTTCCTGATTTTTTTGCATAATACATTGCCTTGGCAGCATTATCAGTTATTTGTTCAATACTTTCAGTTTGGTCATTAACCTGTTTTATGCCCGCACTGAAGGTAACATATAGTGAAGTATCCCCTATACTTATTGCCCTGCTACTGAAGCCAAACCGCAATCTTTCCATAAGTATATATGCATTTTCTTCAGTGGTTTCAGGCAAGAGTAAAATAAATTCCTCACCACCATACCTAAAGATACTGTCACATTTCCTAATATTTTTAATCACATAGTCGACAAATTCTCCCAATACCCTATCCCCTACCTGGTGGCCATGTCTTTCGTTTATATAATTATAGTTGTCCATATCTATAAAAACTATGGTAAATATCGGGCCATACCTCCTATATCTTTCTAATTCTTCCACCATCCTAAGATTGAAATAGTACCTTGAATATGCATCTGTTAAAGAGTCTTTTAAAAGTTTCTCCCTATACTTGCTACTTGTCCTCATAAGCTTTTCAACCCTATTTACAACATCGTTGATTATGAAGGGCTTTGATATATAATCGTCCACAATTAATTTAATTGCCTCGCCCCTAGACTTAAGATTGTCAATAAAACTCAGGATTATTATATGGATATCAAGGTATTTTGAGTCTAATTTGAGTTTCTCCAATATTTCATAACCCTCAAGCTCTGGCATCATAATGTCCATAAGGATTATATCCGGCATAACCTCATCAATCATATCCATTGTTTGCAGGGGGTTGTCGCATACATATATCTTGTAGCCCTCTATTGTAAGCGCCCTGTCCAAAAGTTTAAGTGTGGCTATGTCATTGTCGACCAACAAGACCTTGCCCCTATTAGGCATATTAATATATTCTTTGAGCCTGATTGGCCCATGTTCTTCTTTTGCCTTTATCCTCATACGGCTAATTTCGGCCTTGATAATATTAACTGCAAGATATGCCTCCTTCAAAGTATCACCATCAGGAACTTGCCCATTTTTAATAAAGTCCCTTAATCTTTTTTCCCACCCTTCACAAATTAAGGATAAGTAATCAAAACCAAGTATAGAAGCAGAGTTTTTGATTTCGGTAAAAAAGTTTGCAATTTTTTTTGCCTCCAATTGGGTCCATTTATCCATGGAAGTAGCAAATAGTTTTTCAATGTCTTCAACCCTAGTTGTTGCTTCGTCGATAAATACAGATTTTACAATCTTCATTAGGCTTTTAATTACATCATAATTCATCCATAATTCCCTCCTGTAAACCCCTTACGGCAAATACTGAATATTTTTTAATATTTTGTTACTTGTTTAAGACGATTGTTCCATATTTAATTATAAATACCCTGAATTTTAAAAATTACACGACATTTTCCCAAGCATTATACTAACTATCCTTTAGTTTTTCTATTTCATCTATCATTAAATTGAAATATTCAAGACCCTCATCTAAGTTTTCCCTTCTAGCAGCAAGCGCTATTTTAAACGACAGGTTTTTCACATCTTCTAGATTGAGTTCTGTGGCAAATGCTTTTATATTGTTTGCATAGCTTTCAACAGCCAGTAGGTTTTTCTTTTGAAATGATGCCTTAAGTCCATTTACGCTTCTGATAATACTTGTCACCATGGGTTTTCCATTTTGTATATGGCCAGCCAGGGATATATTCCTTTTAAATTTATCTTGAACATAATATTTTTTTAATCCAGCGTACATCTCATTGGTATATGACCTGAACAATGCTTTTTTTGTACTTCCTATCACTTGTGCTAAGTCTTGTATGCTGATTGGTTTTGAAATATAATTATCCATGCCTGCCTCAAGAAATCTTTCCCTATCACCCCTGAGGGCGTAAGCAGTAACAGCTATAATGGGAATATGACCACCTGTCCCTTCCTCCTTTTCCCGTATAAGTCTGGTTGTCTCTATTCCGTCCATTTCAGGCATCTGTATATCCATAAGGATAATATCAAGCTTTTTCTCCTGCAAAAGGTCCAAAGCCTCAACACCATTGCTTGCAGTAATAACATTATGGCCAATTTCTTCAATCATACGGGTCATTACAAGTTGATTAGTCATATTGTCTTCTACCAATAGAATATTGAGGATTTCATCCGCTTTTAAAATTGTTTCTGGCATTTTTATTGAATTCTTTAATCTAGTCCCCTCTTTAAATACTATTGTAAAATAAAAATCACTCCCCTTACCTTTTATGCTTTCAGCCCAAATACTGCCTCCCATTATTTCCACTAATTCCTTGGATATGGCAAGGCCCAATCCCGTTCCCCCATACTTCCTTGTATGGGAACTATCCGCTTGACTAAAAGATTGAAAAAGCTTTTGCATTTCCATTGATGTCATACCAATCCCCGTGTCGGATACTTGAAACTTCAGCTCAATTCCCTCATTGCCCTGAAAAATCAAATCTACAAAAAGATTTACTTCCCCAAAATCAGTAAATTTCACAGCATTTCCAAGGATATTATTAATTACCTGTTTTAGTCTATAGGGGTCTCCGGTTAAGACATCAGGTATCTTGGGGTCAATTTTATATTTAAGTAATAGACCTTTTTCCTGGGCCCTAATATTATGGGATTTTATCACCTGTTTTATTTGATCCCTTATATTAAAGTTTATAGATTCTATCGATAGTTTTCTTGCCTCAATCTTAGAATAATCCAGGATGTCATTAATTAATTTTAATAGGATGCTGGCACTTTCCTTGGCAGTGTATAAATTATCCCTTTGCTCTTCATCTAATTCAG
>CAZUTD010000006.1:0-5849 GCA_964623185.1 uncultured Clostridiaceae bacterium | reverse complement strand
TCATCAATGTTAAATCAATCATTCCAACTATGCCGTTTAGGGGGGTCCTTATCTCATGGCTCATATTAGCTAGAAATTCAGTTTTGGCATTATTAGCTGCCTCAGCTAAATCTTTCGCCTGTTTCAATTCCTCGTGTATAAGTTTGCTCTCAGTTATATCACGCAATATTGCCATAAGAACCCCGCCATCTCCAATATCATCACTTTGCAAACTCATTTCGGCTGTAAAGGTACTCCCATCCTTCCTATATGCTGTAGCCTCATAGTATAAGCCTTGTGTGTTTTGAAAGAAATTCTGGGATTCAATAGGTGAAGCAGGATCAGGGTTTACTAGGTAAAAGATTGATTTGTTTAATATCTCTTGTTTTTCATATCCAAATGCTCTTAAGGCAGCATCATTAGCATCCATGATGAACCCATCCGAATCAGCAAAAATTATTATATCATTTGCTTTCTTGCATAAGAGCTGGTATCTTAAAAGATCTTCCTCTATTTCTTTACACCCAACAATATTATCCATTTCAATTAATTTGTTTTCCATTTTTTATGCTCCTCATGTGTATGATATCGAATTTCATGAAATAGAAACATTTTTATTGTTCTGCACCTTGGATTAAATCAAGTTTTCTTAAAACCTCAAGAAATTTTCCTATATCAATTGGTTTAGCAGCATAGGCATCACAGCCGATTTCAAAAGCATTGTTTACAATCTCCGTTTCAGCTAGGGCTGTGGTCATAATAATCTTGCAACGCTTTTCGGGTAAAATTCCTTTTTGTGTTTCCACATCCCTAATAGCCTTGAGAGCTTTTATCCCGTCCACTTTTGGCATCATTATATCCAGGCAGATTAAATCATAAGGCTTGTCATCTTTTATGGCCATTAGGAATGCATCTAGGGTCTCCATACCATCTACTACCAAATCACATTCACCATATTTAGAAAGAAATTTAAATAAAAACTTTCTGCTGGTTAAATCATCCTCTGCAATAAGAATTCTCATTGTCCTCCCACCTTTCCTATTTAAATATTTTTATGTCCTAAGCAATTATAAGTTTATCCGTAGGAAATAAATTTTATTTGTTTGTTTGCTGGGTGTTGAATTTTAAATTTATGGTATTGAATAGGACAGAAAATAGCCTTTAAAATTAATCTTCCTCAAGCATATCATAAATTGTTTGGGGGATTTGGTCCAAGGAAACCTGTTTTTCCACAGCCCCAATATTAAAAGCTACCTTAGGCATGCCATAAACCACTGAGGTTTTTTCATCCTGGCCTATTGTCCTTGCCCCTTTACGCCTCATTGCAAGGAGACCCTTTGCCCCGTCATAACCCATCCCAGTTAATATAACACCGACAGCATTTTTGCCAGCTGATTTTGCCACACTTTCAAATAATACATCCACAGAAGGACAGTGGCCGCTTGTTTTCTCCCCTTCAAAACATTCTACCCGGTAGCTTTCCCCGGTTTTCTTGACCCTGGTATGCAGGTCTCCCGGTGCGATTAAGACCTGACCCCTTTTTACCCAGTCCCCATTTTGGGCTTCCTTAACATTTAAATGAATTGAAGTATTCAGCCTTTCAGCAAACATCCGTGAAAAAACTGGAGGTATATGCTGTACAATAATAATGCCGGGAATATTTGGGGGCAGGGCCCTTAAAATAAGTTCTACCGCCTCAATTCCACCTGTTGATGCGCCAATAGCTATAATCTTATTAGTCTTCCCTATGCTTTTCTCCCTATATACTTGTCTTAAACCCATGTTTTTCTTGGATAAGTATACTTTGGCAGATGCAGCAATTTTTATTTTCGAAATCAATTCCCCAATAAAGCTGCCCACATCATTTACTGACCCCATATCAGGTTTAGCAACAAAATCAACTGCCCCCGCACTTATAGCGTCAAATACTATACCGCTAACCATACTTACCATAATGACAGGCAGGGGATATTGAGGTAGCAATTGTCGTACAAACTCTATTCCATTCATCTTAGGCATTTCCACATCACAGGTCATAACATCAGGAATAAATTTAATTATTTTATCCCTTGCATCAAAAGCATCCTTGGCGGTAGCCACAACTTCTATTCCAGGATCTGAAGAAATTCCTTTGGATAAGATTTCCCTAAAAACAGCACTATCATCCACTACTAGGACCCTGATTTTTCTTCTGCTTCGCACAACTTCACCTCTTTACTCCCTCCTATAAACTGAGGGCATAATATGTCTAAACCCTGATTCATCACGATTTATTGATTCCGAATGTCCTATAAGCAAATAGCCGCCGTAGTCAAGTGAATCGTAGAATTTATTTATCAAGTCAATCCTAGTTTTGTTATCAAAGTAAATCATAACATTTCTGCAGAATATAACATGGAATTTTTTCTTAAAGGGAAAGACCTTGTCCATTAAATTGAACTTCCTATAAATTACTTCTTTTCTTATTTCTTCAACAATCTGATATTTCCCTTTATCAATTTTTTTAAAATAATTTAATCGCCAATTTGGTGGAATACTTGATATCTTTTCATATTTATAGACCCCATTTATGGCTTTCTCTATAACCTTGGTTGAAATATCGGTTGCTAGGATTTCAGTATTCCAATGCTTTTTTCTTTCAGCAAAAAACTCATCTACAATCATTGCCAGGGTATAGGCTTCCTCACCAGAGGAGCAACCTGCACTCCATATTCTTAAATCCCTATTAGCCACCGTTCTTTCTAGGTAGGGCAGAACCGTATTTTTTAAAAAATCAAAGTGTTGGGCCTCTCTCATAAAAAAAGTATGGTTGGTACTAATCTTATTTATTAATGTAGCTGCTGCCTCCCCAGTTCTATCAGCAAGTATAAAATCATAGTATTCAGAAAAACTCTTAAAATTGTTTTCTATAAGTACATTGCGGAGTCTCCCAGTTACCAGAGTTTTTTTTTCATCTTTTAAGTGAATACCATAATTGCTTTTTATATAATCTGCTAATTTCTTAAATTCCTTGTCAGTAATGGTAAACACCGATTGCACCTGCCTTTGAGTAGAATGGGGAGACCTTACAGTCACCCCATTCTTATTTTTTAATATTTTCCAAAATCCTTATCACTTAAAACAATTTTGGGCTTTGTTTTGTTATTCTTACCATTAGCCTCGATTTGTGGATTCATGTTTGTTTTTTGATCTGCCATTTCTTCTAGCATTTTTTTAATTTCCGGGCTAAGCTCATCCAAATTATTATAATCTTGCCTATTGGTCCTTAACCTAAATTTACTTACCATATCCTGCAAGAGCACAGCTTGTCCAGAAAGCTCCTCACTGGCTGCCGCACTTTCCTCAGAGGTTGCAGAGTTTGTCTGTACTACTTCTGATACCTGCATAATTCCTTCATTTACTTGTCCTATCCCTATGGCCTGTTCATTGGAGGCAACACTTATATCTGCCACAAGGTTTGCTACCTTTTCAACATCATCCACAATTTCATTAAGGGCCTTTGCTGTTTCGTGGGCAATTCTTGTTCCACCCTCGGATTTATGAATTGAACCCTCAATCATATCCGTAGTTTCCCTGGCTGCATTTGCAGACCGGGCGGCAAGATTTCTTACTTCCTCCGCTACAACTGCAAAACCTTTCCCATGCTGGCCAGCCCTGGCGGCTTCAACCGCGGCATTTAAGGCCAAGATATTGGTTTGGAAGGCTATTTCATCAATTACCTTAATAATCTTTGAAATATTGGCTGATGATTCATTAATTTCTTCCATGGCATTTAACATTTCTTGCATCTGACCATTTCCTTGCTCTGCATGTAGTTTTGCATTTTCAGCTAACTGATTCGCCTGATTAGCATTTTCAGCATTTATTTCTGTTTGGGAAGATATTTCCTCAAGAGATGCAGTTAACTCCTCTACTGCACTTGCCTGTTCTGCGGCCCCCTGGGATAGGGCTACACTGGAATCAGAAATTTGTTTTGACCCTACTGCCACCTGCTGTGAGGCTGAAACGATATTGCCCAAGACCTCGTTGTTTGTATCTATAATTTCTTGAAGTTTTTTGCCCAGTAAGTCTTTGTCCGACCTAATAGTAACATTTCTAGTCATATCTCCTCCAGCTATCCTCTCAGCAGCCATTGCCTGTTCGCGAATATTTTCAACCATTTCCTCAAATGCCTTAGCCACCATGCCCAGCTCATCATTCCTGCTTGTATCCACATGGACATTTACATCCCCTATTGCCAAGGCCTCCGTAGCCGATACAATATGGTTTATTTGACCCCCTATATCCCTTGAGATATACAGAGCCATTAGGATTGATATTACAAGCCCTATAACTATAAGTGCTATCATAATTATATTGGACCTATTGGCCATAGCTACATTATTTGCAATATGGTAAGCTGTAAATTCAAGTTCAAGATTAATAAGTCTTTCTACCTCTTGATCTACCTCTAAAGCAATGGCCCTTATTTGGCCATCTTTTAATTCTTGATAGGCATCCATCCGTAATTCTGGATCCATTCCCTTAGTTTCTATAAGATTATTTTTCAGTCCCTTATATACTTCCAATCCCTCACGAATACTACCCAACGAATCTAGGATTTCTGCTATCTCACTAGTATCATAAGCACTTAGGGTATCTAAGTAAATATCCAAATTATGCTCCATATTTTTTTCAAATTCACCCATTCGCTCCATATAATAAGCTTTGTCACTTTGGGTTTCTGCCAATATTATTCCATAAAGATTCATACGGCTTCTTTGAAAGGAACTACTGATATCTTCCATAAGGTCTAAAGCATTAACACTGTCTGTATAGGCGATATTATAGGAGTTATTAATACTTGTTAGACTAAAGATGCCAATACCACCTATAATCGAAGAAACCAATATTGCAATCATAAAACCAAACATAATACGGAAACCAATTTTTTTATTCTCGAACCATTTTTTCATTAATACCCCTCCATCTCTATATGATTTCACTTAAATTATTGATTTCTTCATCTGTTAACATCTTTTCACAATCTAGTAATAGCTTAACATCATCTCCAACCTTGCCAATGTTTTTTATGTATTTATTATTATAGCCCTTGTTCATTTGTGGCGGTTCTACAATATCCTCTTCAGGTATTGTAAGGACCTCAGATACGGTATCAATTATAAGCCCAATTGAAACGTCCCTAACATCCACCACGATTACACAGGTCCTGTCATTATATTCTCGTGGTTCTTTTTTAAATCGGAGTCTTACATCCATCACGGGAATTATTTTGCCCCTTAGATTAATAATGCCCTTTACATATTCCGGGAGATCTGGTATTTGTGTAATCTTTTGGATTCCAATGATTTCTATAACATATTTGATTTCTATGCCATAGCTTTCTTCTCCCAGGGAAAAGGTTAAAAACCTGCCTTTTTGGGTATCTTCCTCCATTTCCATAATATTTTCAACTGCATCTGTCATATTTTCATCTCCTTTATATATATTTTTTTGCCTTGAATGTTTACCTTAATTATGGATTAGACCTGAAACATCTAGAATCAAACTAATGCTTCCATCACCCAATAGGGTACAACCTGCAAGACCCTTAGTTCTTTTCAAATTTATAATATAGTCTGGCAGGGTCTTTACCACCACCTGCTGCTGTCCTAGAAGTTCATCAGCAAAAATACACAGGGTTTTTTCATCATGTTCCACCATAATAATTATTCCTTCATAAATATTGGTGATATCACTTTCTATCTTATACAATTCATGAAGCCTTAATATAGAGTGACATTCACCCCTAACCATAATCATTTCATTTCTGTCGGGGTCCGTAAAAACTGCCCCCTCCTCAGGCCTGAATGATTCCTTAATTGCAACAG
>CAZUTD010000005.1:5598-19344 GCA_964623185.1 uncultured Clostridiaceae bacterium | reverse complement strand
GAAAGTTTTAGAGCGCTACCAAGACAAAATTTTTGATAGGGACAAATAAATTTGAGTGATAGCCTGCCCCTTATTGGATTAAAAAATATGGGAACTTTTTTATCACATGCCCGTCTAATAATATAAAGACAAAATAAAAAAGGAGAGAAAACTATTATGAGAAGAAAAAAAGTTTTTGTTAGTTTAATCGCGATAGCTGTTTTATTGCTTTCAGTAACTAGCATATTTGCAGAAGTATCATTAGATATTGAACTTATTAGTAGTCTAGTAGAGCTAGAGGAAATCTTGCCAATTAAAGGTGAAGTAGAAGTGGAGAAAGAAATGTATTTTGGATTTTTTAGGGGTGTAGTTAAAGAGGTAGGAGATTTTCATGGCCTTGATGGGGCAAAATTTGTCACTGTAGAGAATGAAGATAAAATTCCTGCGAATTTTCTTATCTCGGAAGACACATATATTGTAAAGAATAAGGAAATTAAAGTGGGATCCACAATTGTTGGATTTTATGATGCTAATGCACCTATGATACTCATTTATCCGCCACAATATAGGGCCATGGTTGTTTTTGTTGAAGATGATGAAGGCGAAAATATTAAAGTTGATAAGTTCGACGAAAACCTGGTGAGTGTGGATAACTTTCTTAAATTAAATATTTCTGACCAAACAGAAATTATTACACAAGATGGTGATGTTTTTGAGGGAGGCTTAGCAAATAGAAAGCTTGTAGTTATCTATGGGGCGTCAACGAAAAGTATTCCCGCACAGACAAATCCAATGCAAGTTATTGTTCTATCCGAAGAAGAGGATGAAATTTTAGATGTTAATGAGATGGATATTTTAGTTGATTATGAAAAAATAGATGGCCCGCAAGCCTATGCCAAGGATAATAATTTTGTTATGGTTCCGCTCAAGGCTATTGCTACAAAATTAGGATATGATGTGAATTGGGATGAAGAAACACAAAGCATTATGGTGGGTAAGGGTATATCCCTAAAGGTTGGGGTAGATTATTATGTTTATATGAAGACAGCACCCATATACTTGGGAACACCACCAGAGATAGTTGAAGGAAGAACCTTTGTTCCCTTAAATTTCTTTGGCAAAGTTCTTCCCGTGGATGGGGCCTATGTGTCTGAAACACAAATAAGAATTGAAAGTAATAAGATTTTAGATTAAGTTACAAGTTGCCGATTTAATTAATTTGTCGGTGAAGATACAATCAAATTAAGGCAAGCTGTATCATCCTTTAGAATCGTTGGATGGGAGAGGACCTTTATATCAAAAATCTATGAGCAATTTTAAAAAATTGTTTGTAGGTTTTTTCATCATAGGGTATGATTAAAGAAAAAGCAAAGGGATGGTAAATATGAAAATATTTTCGAGGGTAAAAAAATTAGCAAGTAAGCTTTATCATAGTTTTGAACGATTTCCAATATCCTTATCATTTGCAATTTTGGTAACAATAACAGTAATAGCTATGAATCATAGTTACTATGACAACTATGATTACTATTCGCGAATGGCCATGACCCTAGCCTTGGGTATTCCCTTAAGCTTATCAGCATACCTATATTTTGAAAAGAAAACAGGCATAAGAAAGAATGTTCAAATACTGATACATTTACTACTTATGCTAGTGTTGGCCTTATACTATTTCCTACTATTAAATAACTTGGGTATGGTAGAAACTACAAGATATACTGCTTATAGCCTAAGCCTTTACCTTTTATTTAGTTTTATACCCTATCTACCCAAGAAAGAGAGATATGAACTCTATGTAATACGACTATTTAATCGGTTTGTAATTACTTATCTATATTCCATAATCCTTTATTTGGGTATTGCAGCTATATTAGGGACTATTAACTTGCTCTTCAATACTAATATATCGGGAACATTCTTTTTTGACATGGCAATAGTAGTTGCGGGAGTTTTCGCACCGGCCTTTTTCTTGGCGGATATTCCAAGGCAGGGTGAGGAAATATTAGTTCAAAGCTATCCTAAGGTACTAGGGGTTTTATTACAGTATATCATCCTGCCCCTCCTATCCATATATACAATTATCTTATATGTGTATTTTGCAAAAATCTTAATTATAATGGAATTGCCCCAGGGTATTATAGGAAATCTAGTCCTGTGGTATTCTATTATAAGTGCTATAATACTGTTTTTTATCTACCCTTTAACAAATGGAAATCAATGGGTTAAATCATTTATAAGATTTTTTCCAAAGATTATTATTCCATTATTGGCTATGATGTTTGTAGCTATGGGTGTCCGTATTAATGCCTACGGGGTAACTGAGAGCAGGTATTTCGTACTGCTGGTAGGCTTATGGGTAACAGGTGTAATGGTCTATTACGCTTTTAAAACCAATGTAAATAATATAATAATAACCATGTCTTTGGCTATCATAGGAGTTTTAGCAGTTACTGGGCCTTGGAATGCCTATTCAGTCTCGCAAAGAAGCCAAAACAATAGGTTAGAGAAAATATTATTAGCCTATGGTATGATAGATCAAAATTCCCAGATACAGGACCCAGAAAAAGACTTGGAACAGAAGGATAAGTACGAAATAAGCCAAATAATTCTCTACTTCGATGAAAATCATAACATTGCGAATATAAGACATCTACCGGAAAATTTCGAAATAGAGGATATGAAAAAAGTCTTTGGCTTTGAGTTGATAAATGATAGGGGAGGCTATCATAGGCAAAAAGAGTATTTTGCCCATTATGTAGATAGGGAAAATAGTTTCCTAGATATCAAAGGCTATGATTACTTTATAGAATATGCAAACTTTAACGAGGTAAAATCACATCAAATTGATGGTGAATTTGTAATTTCTTATAATGACAAGCAGGACTTAATGGTAGAACATAATGGAAAACTAGTATATAAAAAGAACTTAGAAGAGGTTGCGATTAAGATTCACCAAGAGAACATGGGTGAATACAATCCCCCCATGGACAGGATGATTTATGTCGATGAGACCGAAGATATTAAACTTTACATGGCATTTAGAGATATCAGTGGTTTTAGAAATATGATTACAAATAAAATAAGTGTTGATGGAATCCAATGCAACATTTTAATAAAAATAAAATAGGTCGGAAATAAGTAATACTTAAAACAAGCCATCTGGCAGGGTAAAAACCTTACTAGATGGCTTGTTCGATTTATAATTAACAAGATCTATTCATAATACTAGTCGGCCCCTATTTAAAATAGGCTGACAAAACATTTTGCCCCATGATGAATCCATCATGGGTTACTAATTATCATATAGTCCCCATTCCTAAGTTGGACTACATTGGCACCAAGTGCTTTTGATATGTCATTAATACAGGTCTTTCTTTCTTCTTCATCCTGAATTAAAAGGGTAAGTGGGTCCCCCCCCAAAACCCTCTTGTCATCAGTAGTAATATAAACTAAGATTTGGGAACTCTTTTTACTCATTGTTGACCCTCCTATTAATCATGGGACATTATCCTATGTATTTTACGACTGTTTTCTAAAATTGGTGTGAATTTTGCAACTGCAATCAATTTTTCAATATCGGAAATTATGGGGACAAAGGCTATTATTATTTTTCCAGTTGTAAAACTTCTTCGTACAAATTTATGTCTCTTCACTCCAAAAGCCTTGATACATTCAAATAAAATTGCCTGCCTCTGTCCGAAGTTTTCCATTGTAACCCTAAAAATATCTTTTTTTGGTTTAATAACCAAAGCGATACCCTCATTTATAAATAATTCTCTGGCCCTGTCTGATCCAAGCAGGTTTGTAACAAATAACCCATCTACAAATAGTTCAGAATTTTGCACAGAGATTTCACCGACTTCTACAGTGCATATATCCCCAACAGTTTTACCCTTGGTAAAATGTCTAAAAAATAAGGCTGATAATAGGCCAACTATAATACCAGCTATGGCATTAAGGTAGATATTTTTTATTTTTATAATTGACATTATCAGGACCGTTATTAAAGAGGAGAGCAAGGAAATATAGTTCCTGGACTCATAGGTTTTACCTATCCCATCAATATAGGCCTGACCGCGTTTGACATATTCCGTATGTTCAAGCTTTTCCAAACTTTTAATTTCCATTTCCCTAATATCCCTGAAATGTTGGATAGCTAATGCCAGAAATGTAATGGCGGTAAAATCTTTCACCATTAATGCGGGAATCGCAACAGCACCCAGGGCTGCAGAAATGA
Source organism: uncultured Clostridiaceae bacterium (assembly GCA_964623185.1). Classification (GTDB taxonomy): domain Bacteria; phylum Bacillota; class Clostridia; order Peptostreptococcales; family Natronincolaceae; genus CAYMGQ01. Next base: position 15,128 of record CAZUTD010000005.1, on the reverse strand, counting down.
AACCTACAAGAATATTAATAAAATACCCATTGGGATAACTAGGGACCTGCCTGTAATCGATTTTTAGGGTGATAAACCTGGCTAGGGTTCCTGTAAAAATGCCTGATAGTATAAGGCTAATATCACGTAATGTTAATAGGTCTTTGGCTAAATTCATGTTTTTCCCTCCACAACTCTTATAGTAACCGGATGGTCATAGTTTATCCCTCTTTTTATATGAATATATATCATATTGGGGCGGGAATAGTTTTTATCCCATTTGTAAATACTTTCATATAACTAAATTAAGATTAGGAGGAATAGAGGAATGACATCAATTGGAATGAGTGTTCCCAGGAAAGAATCAGCTGACAAGGTAACAGGGGCATTAAAATATAACGATGATATTTGGATTCCAGGCTTATTACAGGGGTGGGTGGTGACAAGTACCCGTGCCCATGCATATATAAAATCAATCATTATAGATGAGGCTATGAAAGTCCAGGGAGTAAAGGCTATAATTACCGGCCAGGAGGATGCGATTTTGAAGGGGTCTGTCATTGATGATAGGCCTGTATTAGCAAAGGACAAGGTAAGACATTTTGGCGAACCTCTTGCTATTGTTGTTGCTAATACGGTGGAGAATGCAAAAAAAGCAGCTAATTTAATATGCGTTGAGTATGAAAATCTCCCGGTAGTAAATACCATAGCTGATGCAATGAAGGCAGATGCTGTACTAGTCCATGAGAATTTAGGCCAATACAAGCATGGTGTCGAGGGAGTATATCCCGAGGCAAATACCAATATTGCAAACAGGACATGTATATATAAGGGTAATATAGAAAATGCCTGGAATGATTGCCATGTAATTGTTGAAGAAAGTTTTTCCTTCCCCCAAACTGACCATATTGCCATGGAGACCCGGTCCGCCAGGGTTGAAATTAAACCTGATGGACAGGTAGTAGTCTATACAACGACACAGGCCCCCTACTCTGTTAAGAAGGATATAAGTAAGTATTATAATATTGAAGCAGGTAAGGTTACTGTAGTAACACCCTTGGTCGGTGGAGGGTTCGGGGGTAAAACCAGTGTCCAGCTAGAACTAATAGCATATATTGCATCCAGAGCTCTTGGGGGAAAGATGGTTAGGATTGCCAATACACGGGAGATGGATATGGTAACTTCTCCGGTCCATATCGGATTTGAGGGGACAGTAAAATTGGGGGCAACAAAAACTTGCAAGATTATTGCAGCTGAGATGGTGTATTTATATGATTGCGGTGCTTATTCAGATTCTGGACCCAAAATGAGTATAGCAGGGGCTGCAAGTTGTACAGGTCCATACAATATAGACAATGTTCATTGTGAATCCCTATGTGTCTATACAAATCACTCTTATGCAACAGCCTTCCGTGGGTTTGGCCATATTGGATTTACTACTGCCATAGAACGGACAATGGACAAACTAGCTAGCAAATTAAAAATGAATCCCCTGCATCTAAGATTTATAAATGCGATTATGGCAGGCAATACAACACCGACACGGGTCAAACTTAACCCAGGCAATGTTGGAGATTTAACACAATGTCTTAAAAAAGTAGCCAAATTAATTAATTGGGAAGAGGGACAGAGGCTAGACATAGGAAACAATAAAATTCGGGCCAAGGGTTTATCCTGTCTATGGAAAACATCAAGTAGTCCAAGTGATGCAATATCAGGGGTAATCCTAATATTGAACAGCGATGGAAGCATAAACCTAAATTGTGGTGTTGTGGAATTTGGTCATAGTTCCAAAACGATACTTGCCCAGAGGATGGGAATGGATGTAAACCAGATACATGTTAATATGGAGGTAAACACCTCTCTGAGTCCGGAACATTGGAAAACGGTGGCCAGTATGACCAATTATATGGCGGGGAATGCAGTTTTGGAAGCAGCTGAGGATATTATAAAAAAAATAAAGGCAATTGCCTCTATATCTTTAAGGTGTTCGCCTAGTGATTTGGATATATATGGTGGGCGAGCATATTTAAAATATGATCCTGATTTTTATATCGAGTTTAAAGATTTGGCTGGGGGAATAAAATTTGATAATGGAAATTCAATGGGGGGGCAAATAATGGGGACCGGGAGTTTTATAATGAAACACCTAACAAAACTTGACCAGGCAACAGGTAAGGGGAAAACCGGTCCCTACTGGACAGTAGGAGCCCAGGCAGTTGAAGTTGAATTTGACACCGTGAAAAATACATATAGGTTGATTAAGGCCGCAACCGTTCTTGATGCAGGAAAGCTCCTAAATCCCAAATCCGCCAGGGGGATAGTAATGGGTGGAATGGGCATGGGATTAGGTCTAGGTTTTTGTGAAGAATTTATACACAACCAGGAGGGAATTGTTCAAAATACCAGTTTGAGAACATATAAACCCCTAAGAATGGGCGAGGAACCTCAATACCTTGTCGAATTTGTAGAAACGCCGTCTATTGATGGACCCTATGGGGCACGGGGGATTGCAGAACACCCTGTTATTGGGATGCCTGGGGCCTTGTTAAATAGTATTTCTTGTGCAGCACAAATTGATTTTAATAAAATACCTGTAACTCCAGAAATGATATGGAAAGCTAGAGTGGAGGAATAAAGTTGATTGCCTTTGATTTTGAATATTACAAACCTAGTACGATTGAGGAAGCCAATCATATATTTATAAAATTAAAACAAGAATCAAAAAAACCAATATTTTATGGAGGTGGCACGGAAATTATAAGCATGGCAAGGGCCAATAGTATTTCCATGGATGCAGTGATAGATATTAAGGGGATTCCGGAAACTAAGGAACTACATATTATTGACGGGAAATTAAGCATTGGGTCAGGAGTGAGCCTAACTAAGATATCAGAGAGTAAGGTTTTCCCCTTTCTTGGAAAGGCCATTAAAAGGATTGCAGACCATACCATACAGGGCAAGATAACCCTGGGTGGCAATGTATGTGGTACAATAATTTACAAGGAAGCGGTCCTACCTCTTCTATTGACTGAGAGTGCTATTGTGATTTCGGGAAATAGCGGAATAAAAAAAGTATCATTAAAAGAAGTGTTTGACCGGAAAGTTAATTTAAAAGAGAGTGAATTTATTTTAAAATTTATTATAGATGAAAGATATTTAAATTTGCCATTTGCCCATGTTAAAAGGACTAGGCAGGAAAAGGTTGATTATCCCCTTATAAATTGCTCTGCATTAAAAAATGATAATAAGATCCGAATTGCTTTTTCGGGATTATGTGAATTCCCTTTTAGGTCGGAAAATATAGAAAAGATTTTAAACAATAATAAAACATCTTTGGATAATAGAATAAAAAATATAAAAGACAATTTGCCCGGACCAGTACTTGATGATAACTTGGGCTCAGCTGAATATAGGAAATTTACATTAGATTATATTATAAGGGATATCTTAGAAAGGATAGGAGGATAAGATTGTATAAATTATCGAATAAACAAGAAGTCCAATTAGATATTAATGGTGAAAAAGTTAATGTAATGATAAAACCATCAGATATACTGCTAGATGTATTGAGGGACCAGCTTGGCCTAAGCGGTTCAAAACCAAGCTGTAAGAACGGTGATTGTGGTGCCTGTACAATCCATGTAGACGGCTGGCCCATTAAGTCATGTCTAATGTTGGCTGTGGAGGCAATAGGCCATCAAATAACAACCATTGAAGGCTTGGAAAACACCCCCATACAAGAAGCTTTTATAGACAATTGGGCCTTTCAGTGTGGCTACTGTACATCGGGATTTATAATGAATTGTCAGGCCTTGCTAAACAATTATCCAGATACAGACGATCAAATGATAGAGGAGTGGCTGCAATCCAACTTATGTAGATGTACCGGGTATGAGGAAATTAAAACCGCAGTTAAATCTGTACAGGAAAACCGTATCAAAGCCTAGTTTTAGATTTTATTTTGTTTGCGAAAAGCTTAACCTATACCCAAAAATCATATTTTATGATATAAATGTATATATGATGTAATAAGAATTAGAATATATAGGAAAAACAAGATACATTTGGGAGGACATTAGGGGTATGGGACTAAATATTGTTTTACTGGAGCCGGAAATTCCACAAAATACCGGAAATATTGCAAGAACCTGTGTTATTACAAATTCAACTTTACATATTATAGGACCTATTGGATTTTCCCTAAGTGAAAAAGCTGTAAAAAGGGCTGGATTAGACTATTGGGAACTTCTAGATTTAAGATATTATAACAGTTATAAGGAATTCACGGAAACAAATAAAAATATTAAAATTTATTATGCAACAACCAAGGCAAACAAAAACCACAGTGATGTAAGCTATGAAGAAGAAGTATATATTATGTTTGGAAAGGAAACAGCCGGAATACCAGAAGAAATATTAAAACAAGACATAGGCAAATGTATCAGGATACCAATGCTGAATATCGAAAAAGCACGGTCATTAAATCTTTCTAATTCAGTATCTATTGTGACATACGAAATTTTAAGACAATGGCATTATCCAGGTATGAAATAAGGACGGATTTTAAAGTAATAGGGGACGGGGGATTTTATTTAAAAAATGTTGGGGGGATTATATTATGGCTAATATTAAAATCATAACCGATAGTATGGCAGATATACCGAAAAGCCTAGTTGAGGAGTATGGTATTATTGTTGTGCCACTTACTATTAATTTTTCGGACGGTGAATATCGTGATGGTGTTGATTTAACTAATGAGGAGTTTTATAATAAACTAAGCAATGAAAAGGAACTTCCAAAAACATCCCAGGTTAGCCCAAATACCTTTATAGGAGTATTTCAGGGCTTATTAGAGGGAGGGAAGGAAATAATTTGTATTAATGGTTCGTCAAAGGCCAGTGGTACATATCAAGCAGCAGTTTTAGCCAAATCTGAGTTAAATACTGATAAAATCGATGTTTTTGATACTATGGCCTTATGTTTTGGTGCTGGTTATTTTGTATATGAGGCCGCAAAGAGTGTAAGAAATGGGGAGACACGAAGGCAAATCATTGAGAAGCTTATGATGATAAAAACCAAAATTGACCATGTCTTTACCGTTGATACCCTAGAGTATTTAAAAAAGGGTGGTAGAATAAACCCAATGAAGGCCACTCTTGCAACAGTATTAAATGTTAAACCAATCCTTACAGTAGAGGGCGGCTTGGTTGAATCCTTGGATAAGGTCAGGGGAAACAAGAAGGTAATATCCAAAATGATAGATTTAGCAAAAATAAGGGGCGGGGATTTTTCAAATAAGATTGTTGCCATCGCTCATGCCAATAATTTAATAAAGGCAGAGGAATTGATTGAAGCCGTTGAAAATGAGCTGAAGCCCAAGGAAATAATATTAACCGAAATTGGCTGCACTATTGGAACCCATGCTGGACCGGGAACATTGGCTATATTCTATCATAAATAATTTTTAAAATTTTGTTTAGATATATACATGAATAGTATATATTTAGGTAAACTATAGATAAACGAATGTAAATGGTATGTTTTACTCAAGTTTTACAAGGGGGGTACAACCTTCCATTGGGAATTATTACATATTGCTACAAGCTGGAGGGTATGGATTGAAAAAAATTATAATTCTAACTAATAACCCAAGGGTTTATTTGGAATATCATAAAAACTATAAGGTTAATTTTGTGGAGAAAAGTTATATGGATGTTTTAATCCTGGCAAGGGATTTTGTGCATAAAGGATATGAACTTCTAACTCACCCATTATCCGGTAGTGTCAAACCCAACGAAACACCTTATAAAACTGTCATTATATCTGATGTTTCCAAGGGAATAAAAGTGGATTCTCTGATGATTATTGAAAACAGTATATTAACAACAAAAAACTTTATTAAAATAAAACCAACCCCCCAATGGCCGGATAATATCTTAGATGATTTCAAGGAAATTGATTATCGGTTAGTCCAGGCTGGTATGGAGAGTATGAAAAGATGATTAGCTTGTCATATTTTAGGTAGATAATATAATACTAATGATAAATATATGTGAGGTGGAAGTATGGAAAAAATTTATGATGTAATTATTATCGGCGGTGGACCTGCTGGCTTATCTGCTGGCTTGTATGCAGCCAGGGGTAAAATGTCAACATTAATATTGGAAAAGGAGAAAGCTGGCGGCCAAATTGTGGGAACTGATGAGGTGGCCAATTATCCAGGGGCTGTTTTGGATGCCACGGGACCAACTTTAATAGGCAGGATGGTAGACCAATGCAAGGAATTTGGTGCTGAGATTAATACCGACAATATTCTTGAGATAAAACTTGAAAAGGATATAAAGGTATTAATAGGCGAGCAAAATACTTATCAAGCTAAAACTGTAATAATAGCGTCTGGTGCCAGCCCTAGATTGATGGGAGTTGCGGGAGAAAAGGAATTGACTGGTAAGGGAATATCCTATTGTGCTACCTGTGATGCTGATTTCTTTACTGATTTAGAAGTATTTGTAATTGGAGGCGGGGATTCGGCTATACAGGAGGCAATTTATTTAACTAAATTCGCTAGGAAGGTTACTGTCGTTCATCGACGCGATGAATTGCGGGCAGCTAAATCTATCCAGGAAAAGGCCTTTAAAAATCCTAAGGTAGATTTTTTATGGGATTCTGTTGTTGAAGAAGTAAGGGGCGATGGAATAGTAGAGGAAATAGTATTCAAAAATGTTAAAACAGGGGATATTACAGAGTACAAGGCAGACGAGGATGATGGAACTTTTGGAATCTTTGTTTTTGTTGGATATATTCCACAAACCGATTCATTTAAGGGTTTAATAGATATGGACAAGACAGGATATATCCCTACTGATGACAATATGAAGACTAATGTCCCGGGCATATTTGCAGCGGGCGATTGCAGGGTTAAATCGTTAAGACAAGTAGTTACTGCTGTGGCTGATGGGGCAATAGCATCTACCCAAGCTGAAAAATATATTGAGGATACCTTTAATGATTAAATAAATTGTAGGATTAGATGGTTATTATTGGTCAATAAAACTTAAAATGTTTTTTATATATTCATTCTTATGGGGAGGTGAGAAGGATGTTAGAGCTTAATAAAGATAATTTTGATAAGGAAGTATTGGAAGCAGAAGAAGTTGTTTTAGTAGATTTTTGGAGTGATGGATGTGAACCTTGCAAGGCACTAATGCCAGAAATTGAGGAATTAGAAAGTGAATATGGGGACAAAATAAAGTTTACAATGTTAAACACAACCCAAGCAAGAAGGTTGGCCATCAAACAAAAAGTATTGGGTTTGCCCACGGTTGCTATCTATAAGGATGGGCAAAAGGTTGAGGAATTAACCACAGGTAATGCTAACAGGGCTAATATTGAGGCAATGATTAAAAACTATCTTTAATTAAATTAAGGAACCTATACCATTGAATTAGGTAGAAAGATAATTTGCTTTTGTTGAAAGTTTGATTTCTTAAATAGAAATACTAAATGATTGGCAAGGCATTTATTGAATAAAATAGGTATTTAGTTATTACAGCTTTTAATAATAAAGGGAGGTGAAATTTTGCGTCTAGAATTAGGCAATATTTATATTAAGGATGTACAATTTGGCAAGGACACTAAAATTGATAATTCCATACTTTATATTAATAAAGAGGAAATGATCCAGGCTCTTAGTGGGGATGATCGTATTGAAAGTCTTGATATCGAATTGGCACATCCCGGTGAAGAGGTAAGAATTACCCCTGTCAAGGATGTAATTGAACCTAGGGTTAAGGTGGAGGGGCCTGGGGAAATTTTCCCGGGAGTATTGAGCAAGGTGGATACAGTGGGCAAGGGCAGAACCCATGCTTTAAAAAATGTTGCAGTTGTTACCGCTGGAAAAATCGTGGGTTTCCAAGAGGGAATCATTGATATGTCGGGACCTGGGGCTGAGTACACACCTTTCTCACAATTGCATAATGTTGTTGTAATTGCGGATCCGCAAGAGGGTATAAAGCAACATGACCATGAGGAAGCTGTTAGATTAATTGGTCTTAAGGCTGCTAAATATCTTGGGGAATGCGCTAGGGATTACAAACCAGATGAAATAAAAACTTATGAAACCCAACCCATTTTAGATTCTACCAAAGATTATCCTGATTTACCCAAGGTTGGATATGTATATATGTTGCAAACACAAGGATTATTGCATGACACTTATGTATATGGCGTAGATGCAAAAAGAATTGTACCAACTATACTTTATCCCACAGAAATAATGGATGGGGCAATAATTAGTGGTAATTGCGTTTCTGCCTGTGATAAAAACCCTACATATGTACATCAAAACAACCCTATTATAGAAGATCTTTATGAAAGACATGGCAAAGATTTCAATTTTGTTGGGGTTATTATCACCAATGAAAATGTATATCTTGCCGATAAGGAACGATCTTCCAATTGGACAGCTAAATTATGCGGATTTCTAGGGTTAAATGGCGTAATTGTATCACAGGAAGGCTTTGGAAACCCGGATACAGATTTGGTAATGAATTGTAAAAAGATAGAGGCAGAGGGCATAAGAACTGTGATTGTAACGGATGAATATGCTGGAAGGGATGGGGCTTCACAATCCTTAGCCGATGCGGATGCAAGTGCAGATGCAGTGATAAGTAATGGTAATGCAAATGAAACCATCGTTTTACCTCCAATGAAAAAAATAATCGGTACAACAAAATATACAGATGTTATCGCTGGCGGTTTTGATGGCAGTTTAAGGGAAGATGGGTCTATAGAAATAGAAATCCAAGGAATTACCGGTGCTACAAATGAGACAGGTTTTGGTAAGTTAACCGCCAAAAGTTACTAAGCAAAATATCAAGTATTCCTAGGGCTACTGTTAAACAAACTTGGAAAGGATGATAGACTTATGTCAAACTTTGATGAAAAAAAAATTGTCATTATTGGCGATAGGGACGGAATACCCGGACCGGCCATAGAAGAATGTTTGAAAACAACAGGTGGAGAAATTGTCTTTTCTTCAACTGAATGCTTTGTGTGAACCGCTGCGGGAGCAATGGATTTGGAAAATCAACAAAGAGTTAAGGATATAGCAGAAAAATATGGCGAAGAAAATGTTGTTGTTATACTAGGTTCGGCTGAATCAGAAGCCGCTGGCATAGCTGCCGAGACAGTAACTGCTGGAGATCCAACCTTTGCAGGTCCATAGCAGGAGTTCAGTTAGGACTCAGAGTATACCATGTAGTGGAGCCACAATTTAAAGACCAGGTTGATTCCGAAGTTTATGATGAGCAAGTTGGGATGATGGAAATGGTTTTAGATGTGGATGCTATTATTGAAGAAATGAATGAAATCAGAAGTGAGTATTGCAAATTTGATGATTAATCTAATAAAAATTCCCGTTAAAATTTAGAGAGGGGGGAAAAAATGAGCAAGAAAAAAGTAGTTCACTATATAAATCAGTTTTTTGCTGGAATCGGGGGGGAGGAAAAGGCTGATACTGAACCGGAAGTCAGGGAAGGTATAGTAGG
>CAZUTD010000005.1:3094-5588 GCA_964623185.1 uncultured Clostridiaceae bacterium | reverse complement strand
ACCAGGACTGGCATTAAACGCCGCTTTTAAAGATGAGGTAGAGATTGTTGCAACGGTTATATGCGGTGATTCATATTTTAATGAAAACTTATCAGAGGCAAAATCCACAATTTTGGATATGATTAGAAAATATAGCCCTGATTTATTTATAGCGGGTCCAGCCTTTAATGCCGGAAGATACGGTGTGGCCTGCGGTACCATAGCAAAAGCTGTGCAGGATGAATTGCAAATCCCCGTGGTTACAGGAATGTATGTAGAAAATCCTGGGGCTGATATGTTTAAAAAAAGTGTCTATATCATAGAAACAGGTAACTCGGCTGCATCAATGAGAAAGGCAGTCCCTGCTATGGCAAAGCTTGGAATTAAACTATTAAAGGGCGAAACAATAGGGTCCCCCGAGGAAGAAAAGTATTTATCAAGAGGCATAAGAAAAAACTATTTTGCCACCGAGAGGGGTTCAAAAAGAGCTGTTGATATGTTGATGGCCAAACTATACGGAGAAAAGTACCTAACCGAATATCCTATGCCGGATTTTGATAGGGTGGAGCCGAACCCAGCTGTTAAGGATTTATCTAAGGTAAAAATTGCCCTAGTTACCTCGGGGGGAATTGTTCCTAAAAACAATCCTGATAAAATTGAATCCTCTAGTGCTTCAAAATATGGGAAATATGATATTGCTAATCGTATGGAATTGACAGGGGAAGACTATGAAACAGCCCATGGCGGCTATGACCCAGTATATGCTAATGAGGATCCCAATAGGGTTTTGCCTGTTGATGTTCTCCGTGACCTGGAAAAAGAGGGTCTTATAGGTCAACTTCATAGGTACTTTTATACAACTGTGGGAAACGGGACATCAGTAGCAAATTCCAAAGCCTTTGCGGAGGATTTCGCTAAAGAATTAGTGGCTGATGGTGTAGAGGCTGTTATATTAACTTCTACATGAGGCACCTGTACACGTTGTGGAGCAACAATGGTGAAAGAGGTAGAGAAGGTGGGTATTCCCGTAGCCCATATTTGTACAGTTGTACCCATCTCATTGACGGTAGGTGCAAATAGAATTGTGCCAGCAGTGGCTATTCCTCACCCCCTAGGGAATCCGGAATTGGAACCCAGGGCAGAAAAGGAATTAAGAAGAAAAATTGTAGAAAAAGCATTAGAAGCATTATCTACTGAGGTAGATGGTCAAAAAGTTTTTGAAGATTAAAATAAAATTGCCAGCTGTTAATTTATCAGCTGGCATCTTTAAAATATTATTAGTTGACTAGTAAATTGACAAAAGTATACTGGCAACTAACTAGTAAAACAATAAATTGTGGAGGTGGCTTAAATGTCTTATGCAGTGGTAAAGGGAACATCATATGTTTTAATACATACACCTGATATGGTTTTGCATAGTGGGACAACCCAAATAACAGAAAGATTAACTAATCCGGATAGTGAGTACCTAAAGGAACTCCCAAAACATATCAGGGATTATGAAGAAGTAGTTAGTTATCCTCCAAATCAAGTGTATATTGGAAGGCTTAGACCTGAGGCGTTGCGGGACTATGAAATGCCTTGGTACGATAAAAAAACAGGGAATGCAGAACGGTTTGCAAAATTTGGTGAAATTATGCCCCAAGATGAATTCTTAGGCTTAATGAAAATATCAGATGCTTTTGACCTAATACAACTGGAAAAGAATTTTAGTAATACTGTAAAGCAGAAACTCTCTGAACATCCCTTAATAAATAAGAATTTATTAGACAGGTTAAAGGAAGGGGTAAAACTTGAGGATATTGATGCAGCTATAAAAGGGCAGGGTGCAGTAGCACTGTATAATAACAATGAAATCGTTGGTTGTGTAAAGCGTGCTCATGAAATAGACCCCAACCTTAACGCCCATATTATGATGGAAAATATAGTTGTAAAGGCGTCGGGCATATTATCATTTTTGCACCTGATAGATAAAAATAATGTTGATGTTACTAATGTGGATTATGTTATAGAATGCTCGGAAGAAGCATGTGGTGATATGAATCAAAGAGGTGGAGGCAATTTTGCCAAGGCCATAGCAGAAATGGCTGGTGCAGTAAACGCTACGGGTTCTGATACAAGGGCTTTCTGTGCAGCACCGGCTCATGCTATGGTTAAGGCGGCTGCTCTGGTAAAGTCTGGAACCTATGAAAATGTAGTAGTAGTAGCTGGCGGTGCAACTGCGAAACTTGGGATGAATGGAAAGGATCATGTCAAAAAGGACATGCCCATCCTGGAAGATGTAATCGGCGGTTTTGCTATGTTAATAAGCAAAAATGATGGGGTTAATCCGGTAATAAGAACGGATTTATTAGGTCGGCATACAGTCGGAACCGGTTCTTCTCCCCAAGCGGTTATTACCTCCTTAATAACTGCCCCCCTAGATAAGGGTGGTTTAAAGATAGCTGATATCGATAAATATTCAGTAGAAATGCAAAACCCCGATATAACCAAACCAGCTGGTGCAGGGGATGTA
>CAZUTD010000005.1:0-3084 GCA_964623185.1 uncultured Clostridiaceae bacterium | reverse complement strand
CAAACTATAAAATGATAGCGGCCTTAGGAGTCAAACGTGGGGAGATGGAAAGGCAGGAAGTAGCAACCTTTGGTAAGAAACATGGATTACCGGGTTGGGCCCCTACCCAGGGCCATATACCAAGCGGTGTACCCTATATTGGCCATGCAAGGGAAGCCTTTCTAGCAGATGAAATTCAAAAAATTATGGTTGTTGGCAAGGGTAGTTTGTTTCTAGCCCGAATGACCAATCAATTTGATGGTGTTTCAATTATACTAGAAAAAAACACGGGAGAAGTTGAAAGCATAACCAAGGGTGTGTCAGAAAAGGAAATTAAAACTTTGATAGCTGAAGCCATGCGAAACCTCGCGTCACACTTATTAACAGAATAAGGAGTGAATATGATGTCAGAAAATAAATCTGTAAAAGAAGTTGTGAGTAAAGTATTTAATGATATAGCTGAAGCTATAGAAACTGGCGAATTTAATGAAAAAATCAAAATAGGATTAACCACTATGGGAAGTGAACATGGAATTGAAACCCTAGTTGAGGCCGCTGAAATTTCAAATAACTCCTCTGGTTTTTATGAAATTGTCTTAATAGGTCCAAGAGTCCAAACTAATCTTAAAACATATGAAGTAAATGATGAAAAAGAAATGCATAAGAAAATGGAGGAACTTTTAGAAAGTGGTGAAATTCAAGGATGTGTCACCATGCACTACAATTTCCCCATAGGGGTATCAACAGTTGGCAAGGTTATTACACCCGGTAAGGGTAGAGAAATGCTTATTGCTACAACCACCGGTACCTCAGCTGTGAACAGGGTTGAGGCTATGGTAAAGAATGCCTTATACGGGATTATTACCGCCAAAGCAACCGGTATCAAAAAACCTAGGGTGGGTATCCTCAATGTGGATGGTGCCCGACAGGTTGAGAAAGCTTTAAAAGAGTTAATTAGCAAGGGTTATCAATTTGATTTAGCTGAATCTATCCGTAGTGAAGGTGGTAGCATAATGAGGGGCAATGATTTGTTGGCCGGAACCCCCGATGTAATGGTAACGGATACCTTAACAGGAAATGTGCTTATGAAAATATTTTCTGCCTATACGACCGGCGGAGACTATGAATCCTTGGGATATGGATATGGACCTGGGATAGGTGAGGGACAGGATAAAATTATTTTGATTTTGTCCCGGGCATCAGGTGTGCCTGTTATAATTAATGCCTTACAATATGCAGCAGATTTGGCAAGGGGCAATCTCCTGCAATTAATAAAAACTGAATTTGAAAAGGCAAGAAAAGCTAAACTAGACGAGACTTTAGATGGCCTGACAAAAGAAAACAAGAAAAATATAGGAGACGAAACAAGCAAAATTCAGCCACCACCAAAGGAAGTAGTTACCGGTTCAATTTCTGGAATAGATATCATGGATTTGGAAGATGCAGTAGAAACCTTATGGGGTAAAGGAATCTATGCCGAAAGCGGGATGGGTTGTACCGGGCCAATACTTATGGTACATGAAAAAAGAATTGAAAAGGCACTTAATATATTGGAAGAGGCAGGTTTTGTCGCAGACGAGTCTGCGGATTGCTAAAAACAAGGTAGGGATTTGCTGGGAGCGAATCTCTGCCTTGTTTTTTTCAACCGATAACTATAGTGAAAAATAATCATGGACAAATTTTTGAAAAACAATCTCCAAAGGAGAGGGAGCACGATACTTGTGACATACCAAGTAAAAATTACGTTCTAACTGCAAACCTCTAATTTCAAATGTTTTCAGTAAATTTAATTTTACCTCCTTATCAAGAGCCCTTTCAGATAGAAAGGATAAGCCAAGCCCCTTAATAATAGATTGTTTTATAGCTTCAGTACTTCCAATATAGGCTATAACCTTTAAATTATCCAAAGTTTTATTATAATTTTCCTCCAGCATTGTCTCTAACAAGGCTCTTGTTCCAGACCCCTCCTCCCTGAAAATAAAGTTTTCTTCAAGGATTTCTTCTAATTCAATTACCGGGTCAAAGGAAGCATACGGTTCATAGGATGGAGTTACTAGTACAATCTTATCCTGGTCTAATTTTGTATATTTTAATTGCTTATGCGGAATCTCAGCCCCAACAAAACCGAAATCTACATCACCGGAGAGGATACCTTCAACCACTTGTTTGGAGTCATAACGCATCATGTTGTAAGTAACATCTCCATAGGTTTTATGAAATTCGCTGATGATATCTGGGATAATATACTGCTCTGGTATAGTACTACTAGCAATTTCAATATTACCTATAATTTTGCCCTTAAATTCGCCAAGCTTAAATTTAGCATTCTCCCTTAAATTGATTATATTTACTGCATAATCGTAGAGGATTTCACCGGACTTTGTAAGTGATATTTTTTTGCTAGTCCTATTAATCAAAATAGTATTCAATTTCTTTTCTAGATTAATTATATGACTACTGATTGTAGGTTGGGTCAGATAGAGATGTTCAGCAGCTTTAGAAAAGCTTTTAAATTTAGCAATTGCTACAAAGGATTCTAGTTGTTTAAAATCCATTAGAAAACCCCCTTAATTATTATACATATAATCATGGTAACATTTTAGGGTAGGTAATTCAATTTTATGGTTTATATTGTGAATCACATTTTTGACAGTTTTCTGAATTGGGTTGTTTACAGGGATTGACATGTATTAGGACATCCTGAATATCGTGGCCGGATTCCATTATGTTTTTTTTGGCACCGGCTGCTGCATCATGGCCCTCTTTGACAGTTATAGAAGGGTCAACACATACTTTCATATCCACCATAAATTTGGAACCATATTGTCGCATTTTAATATCCTGCACTTCTTTGATTCCCTGTGCCTGGAGTGCAATTTTCCTTATTTTATTTAATATTTGTTTTGGGGGCGCTGTATCCATTAAATCAATAATGGCCTGTTTGTAAATGGATATCCCTGTTTTTAAAATAAGGATGGCAACAAGGATTCCCACTAGGGGGTCCATAATGGGATAGCCAAATCTAGCACCAACAATACCAATTAATGCAGCAATCGATGAAAAAGCATCAGATCGATGGTGCCAGGCATCCGCGATAACTGCTGA
>CAZUTD010000004.1:16593-19590 GCA_964623185.1 uncultured Clostridiaceae bacterium | reverse complement strand
TTAATTGCTATTTCCGTTTCCTTAATACTAAGATATGATTTATATCCCCTTGGTATTATTAGTGATTCCTGCAAGTTTTCCATTTATAAGTCCTCCCTGATATTTCTTAATTTTTATACAAAAAATAAAAATCCTTCATCCTATTAAAGGACGAAGGATACATTTTTCTCCGCGGTACCACCTTAGTTAGCTTATTTATAATAGCTCGCTCTATATCAGTACGGAATCCATATTCGATACTGCCCAATTTATAACGGTCTGGTCCCGCCTAAGCCTACTTTAACACTAGTGTATTTCGGTTAGGAGCTTAGAGATGTTCTTCAAAACAGGCCTAGTATTGGTCTTCCACCACCACCAACTCGCTATTACATCTTCCCATTTCTACTCTTCTCTTCATCGCCTTTAAATTATCCATTTTCATTATATTATAGTCCAAGCAAATTTTATTGTCAACGATTTTGCAAAAACATTTGTTTGTAAATCCCTATCCTAAATTCCATTAAAAAATAAATTTATTTATAGCTTATCCACAAAAATTTTATGCAAGTCCCCTTTTAACTTTATATTATTATTTCTTAGTACCTGGTCCAGGGCCTTTAGGGTAAGATAGAGCTTGTCTTCATAGCAATTATCTCCCATATGTCCTATTCTAAATACCCTGTCCTTTAAAAATCCGAAGGCACCAGCTATCATAATATTATGACCCGCCAACATCTCATTATAGATAGTATTGAAATCTATGCCTTGGGGCACCATAACAGTAGTAACAGTATTAGAGAAACCTCCTTTGGGGTAAAGTTTTAATCCAACCTCAATTAAAGCTTTTCTTACCGCCTCGGCAAGCCTTTCATGTCTTTCCAAGAATTTACCCTCTTCCAGCAAAAATTCCACTGCTTCCCTCAATGCATAAATATCGCTAATAGGTGGGGTATAGGGAAACCATTTATCCCTGTACCAATTTTCCCAAATGGCTAAATTACAATAGTAGCTTGCAATGGGTACATTCCGGTTTAAAATAGCTTTCCAAGCATCCCCGCTAATAGATAAAAAGGTTAATCCCGGAGGTGCCGACAATACTTTTTGCGATCCCCCTAGGACTATATCCATCTCCCATTTATCTGTTAATAGTTTTTCTCCACCAATAGCAGAAACCGAATCTACAATGGTGAGTATCCCATATTTTTTTAATAATGGGCATATTATGTCCACCGGATTTGTAATACCGGATGGGGTTTCACAATGGACCAAGGTTGCCATTTTGAAATCATGGTCCTCTTTTAAAAAGTCTTCTAGTTTTTCCACATCAATGGCACTCTCATAATCGGATTGAAAATATTCTACCCGACCTCCGTATATTTTTGCAAAATCTCCAAAGCCCTTACCGAAAATTCCATTATCAATAACAAGGACCCGGTCCCCAGGTTCAATAATGGAAGCGCAAGCTGCTTCCAATCCTAAAATACCCTCACCACTTAGAATTAATACATCATTCTTGGTATTTAATAATTCTTTTAATTTATTACATGTTTCCTTGTAGAATTCATAAAAATTCAAATCTAAATCCGGGTTAGTTACTTCCCTGGATAAGGCCCTCCTTACCCCTTCGTTTATAGAAGTAGGACCCGGGGTCATAATTAATGGTGTCCTCATATAAATCATCTCTCCTTTTAAAATGTGCTAAATTTACTATATATTAATTCTAATAATCCGACAAGATTATTTTGAATTTAAGTCCTTAGACTGTGATTTCCTATAAAATGTTCTATAAGATGAGCAATACCATCCTCTTCATTGGTCGTGGTTACCCAATCAGCCCTTTTAATTACCTCATGTTCTGAATTTTTCATAGCTATTCCCAATCCTGCATATTCTATCATAGACAAGTCATTGTAGTTATCCCCCACCGCTATAACTTGTTCACGATTTAAGCCTAGCATTTTCGCTATATTCGCCAAAGCCCTCCCTTTTGTAGCCTTTTCATCCAAAACTTCAAGATTATTAAAACCGGAACTGGTTATATCTATATTTTTTATATGGGCCAGATTTTTTCCTATATTCCTTAGTTGTTTTGAATCCGAAGATATAATAAAAACGCTGGTGGCTTTCCTCCCCCTTTCTACAAACTTAGAAAAGTCTACTTTTTTGTGATTTCCCTTTAAAAAAACAGATTTAATCGCTATGGATAGTGCCTTAGCTTTACTGACACCAGTCTTTAAAATAAATTCATAAATCTTTCTTAATCTTTGAGAATAATTTAAGATAAAAGTATCCTTCTCATCTGATATATGAAAATATACTTTCTCTTGCAGTAATACTGAAATTGTTTTTTCTAATGCCTTTGACTGCATATAAATAACTTCTATAATTTGCCCTTTTTTATTTCTAGTAACACCACCATTATTTGTGACCACCCAACAATCTATTCCCAATTGTTTTAAATATGCCTCTACAGTTACATAGGGCCTACCAGTACAGAGTACAATTTCGACCCCATATTTTCTGGCCCTTCTTATGGCTGCAAGATTCCTAGAAGATATATCCTTATTATCCATAAGCAGGGTTCCATCCATATCCATTGCCAAAAGTTTGTATGTCATGTGTTTTCCTCCTTATCTAGCCACAACACCCTGTCTAATGCTTTTAATTCAAAATTGTATCTCCGCCCAAACCACTGGTTAAAAAGTGTTAATAATATACTTGCAGAATAAAACCCCTCCATGGGGGATTGAAACAAAGGCTGAGGAATTTTTCCCTTTTAAAAACTAGGTTTTCTTGAACTCGAAATTCTCAACCAAAATCTCCTTTTCCCTGCGATTTAAGGTTCTCAATATAATTTCTCTTTTTTGTGCCTGGCTGCGGCTCTTATGTTCTTCCCAGTAGACCAAGGTCACGGGCCTTCTGCCCCTAGTATATCTAGCACCTTTCCCCTCATTATGAACCCTTAACCTCTTTTCTAAATCATTTGTCCAACCAATATAAAAAGTATTATCATTGCAT
>CAZUTD010000004.1:0-16583 GCA_964623185.1 uncultured Clostridiaceae bacterium | reverse complement strand
AAAATTGGCTCCTAGCATATATGATTATTTCTCGAATATTCTTATTATATCATATGATTTTTCTATTATATTATAGTTTTTCGTAAATCAAGGCTAAACCCTAAGATGCTGTATATAAAAAAGACCATTATTTAAGCAAACTGTCCTTAATTAATGATCTTTTTTACCACAACTTACATATTGGTATTTTTCTTATAATAAACAATAAGTATATATTATCAAGCATTAGCTTCTATGAAATAGGCTTGGTTATATCTGCATCTGCTAATAATACCCCCTGTATATCTCCCCCAGGGTTTTTTACTGGGATTGCAACAGACACACAAAAATTATAGGTTGCAGAGGATATATATGGTCTTGACACATAGGTCTCTCCTTTCAGTGCCCCCCTAAAATAATCCCTATGTCCTATATCAATACCCTTTATTCCTTCAAGTGTTGTAGCGCTAACTAAACCATCAAGTCCCCCATATACAAGTAATTCTATAAACTCATCTTGTGCCAGTGCCTGCTTCATAAGCATCTCCATCTTGCCAAGATCATTATTTATAAAAGCTGACGAGCCTACAAGCTGTAAGGCTGTTTCCCTAGTTTTTTCGATTCTTCTCTTGTGCTCATTTTCGAGCCGAAACTTATTGCTATAGTCTGTAAAAATAGCATTCAACTCGTCTGCCATACCCTCCAAATCTTTTATCAGGGTAAAGACTTCCCTCATTGCTAGGGCTTGTTGCTGTGCCCCCGCTGCAGATTGTTGGGCACCTGCTGATGATTCTTGGACTGAGGAGGCAATATTCTCCATAAGGGACCGTATTTCCTCTATTTTTTGACTTTGCTGTCCTGTGAGGTTCTGCACCTCCTGAAAGGATAAGACAGTTTCCCTGGTTACCTTATCAACCCTGCTAAAATGTTCGCGTGCTGTATTAGCAAGGTTTGCATCCTCTCTTGCTCTGACAGCTTGCTCCTGCATACTTCTAGAAACCAAATCCACCTGGCCTGAAATAGTTTCAACCAATTGGGCTATATGGGCAGCCGATTGGGTGGATTCCTCGGCCAGCTTTCTTACTTCATCAGCAACAACTGCAAAACCCCTGCCCTGGTCTCCAGCCCTAGCTGCTTCAATTGCCGCATTTAAAGCTAAAAGATTTGTTTGTTCGCTAATATTCATAACCTGGCTAGTTATTAAAGATATCTGTTTTGCATCTTCCTCCAATGTTGATACTTCTTTTGCTAAATTATCATTTATATTGGAATTATTATGAATTCTGTCTACAAGCTCGGTGAGTTTTTTGATACTATCGCCTGTTGTTTTCTGCAATTCAATTGATTCATTCAGGGTTTTCTCGGTAAACCCTTGGATTTGTACTGAAAAATCATCAATTTCCATTACGCTAGTCATAGTATTATTTGTGGCACTGGCTATTTCGCCTACCCCCTTGGCTATTTCCGATACAGTTATTGCAACTTCATCAGCCGATCTATTTGCCTCATTTGCATTCTCTAGTAGGCCCTGCACATAGTTGCTAGTTTTTTCAGCAGAAGCAAGGATATCCCCCATAAGTTTCTTGTTTTCTAAGATAATTCTATTCATAGAGACCGATATGTCCTTGTAATCTCCTTTTATGTCCTCGGGTAAAGTCATTAACATATTTCCATCCTCTATTTGCTGGATACTGTCCTTGATTTTTTTAATTGCCCCCTTTTTCATAAGAAAATTAAATGCACAATATAAGACTGTAATTAATAATGCACCAGCAAGTAGCATAATCCATGGGATTAATAGGTTTCCGTTTCCCATCACTTACCTCCTTTCAAATAGACAATAAATGAGATTTCTTAAAATTATGCAGACTTTTAACAAAAACCCTAGCCGTCATTATGTAGATGCATAAATGTGTCAATGTATCACAAAAATGAATATAAATAGATTAAGATGCCTATAATTGTATATTCATTTTTTACTAACAATACAATCTTTAACAAAAATATCTCATGATTATTGGAGACTTAATTAAGATAAGTGTTTTCTTCAGATTCGCAATGTTCCAGTATTCCCAAAATAAGGTCTTCAACAATATGTCTAGGCGTATTGCTAATGAAGGAAATCTCCTCCAGGCTTAAATCTGGATTTTCAATAATTAATCTAATTATTTTTTCATATTCTTTTTTTGTCATACTATCACCTCAATCACAATATAATGTTTAATTATTCTTTCGTCATATTACGCCCTTTTCCTTCTAAAAAACATTTTAAATAAAAAATAAATAACTATGTTATAATAAAAAAAGGTTTTAACTATTACATATATAGTCATAAGGGGGATATACAAAATTGAAAATAAAAGTAGCCAAATTTGGCGGTACATCATTATCAGATGCAGATCAATTTAAAAAAGTTAAAAAAATTATTACTTCAGATGCAAGTAGAAGGTATATAGTGCCATCGGCCCCGGGTAAACGCCATGGGGATGATACAAAAATTACAGACCTATTATACCTATGCGATGTTCAACATAAGCATAAGGTATGCTTTGATAACACTTTTGATATTATTATTCAGCGTTACTTAGAGATAATAAGTAATCTAAACTTGAATTTGGACCTAAAGCCCCATCTTATAAATATAAAGGCAAATATCTTAGCCGGTGCTTCCCTTGATTATATTGCTAGCCGTGGTGAATACCTTAATGGAATTATTCTTGCCCAATTGCTGGGTTATGAATTTGTTGATGCTCAGGATATTATCTCTTTTAACAAAAATCATACATTAAACATGGAACTAACAATTAATAAAATTAAAAGTTTTTTATCGGATAAACCCTATGCAGTTATTCCTGGTTTTTATGGTGCCCTCCCTGACGGAAAAATAAAAATTTTTTCTAGGGGTGGATCAGATATTACTGGTGCCTTGGTAGCCAGGGCTATAAATGCTGATATTTATGAAAACTGGACAGATGTTTCAGGTCTTCTAATGACTGACCCAAGAATTGTTCATAATCCAAAACCTATTAAAACAATTACCTATCGTGAACTAAGGGAACTTTCCTATATGGGGGCAAGTGTTCTGCACGAAGAAACTATCTTTCCAGTATTAGATGCTGGAATTCCTATTAATATTAAAAACACAAATGAGCCTGATAATCCTGGTACTGTAATTACCTCCTACACTGACCCCGAAACTGTATCCGGGACTATTACAGGTATTGCTGGCAGAAAAGACTTTACAGTTATAGCTATAGAAAAAAGCCATATGAAAACAGAAATAAGTTTTTTGCGAAAACTTCTAACAATACTGGAAAATAATAATATTTATTTTCAACATCTTCCCTCCGGTATAGACACAATTTCTGTTGTTGTAACTGATTCGCAATTAGAAAATAAATTAGATAAACTTTTGGGTGAAATTCAACACCAATGTAATCCCGATTTAATAGAAGTATTCCCTAATATGGCATTAATAGCAACTGTAGGTCATGGTATGGCTTATACACCCGGAATTTCAGCCAGGCTTTTTACAGCCTTAGCCAATGAAGGTATTAATGTAAGAATGATTGACCAGGGCTCTAGTGAAATTAATATTATTGTTGGAGTTGAGACTGATAATTTTGAAGATGCGATTCGTGCTATATATCAAGCCTTTATGTAAGGTAAATAATTGTTATAGTAAAGTTAAAAACCACCATAATTTTGGCCCCTTTTTAAGGGGTTTTTTTGTTGCAATATCAATTCACTCATTGCTAATATGGTAACACTATTTTTATTCTTTCATAATATATATCATAAGGTTTTGATGTTATAAGTCTGCTTTTACAAAGGAGGTTTACATGTGGAAGGAAGAAAATTTGTTGAAATAAAAAATATCTCCAAAATTTATCACTCACTCGATGGTGAAACCAAAGCTTTAGATGATATCTCCTTTGATGTAAAAAAAGGAGAGATTGTTATTATAGTGGGACCCAGTGGCTGTGGTAAATCTACAATCCTATCCATTATTGCGGGATTGATAGAACCAAGCTCTGGTGATGTACTAATCCATGATAGAAAAATTATAAATACCAACAAGGCTATCGGCTATATGTTCCAAGGCGACCATCTATTTCCCTGGCGCACTATCTTGGATAATGTATTAATCGGCCTAGAGGTCCAGGGCAAGGTAAATAAGGAAAATGTTGAAAGGGTAAAATGTTTGTTAGAAACTTATGGTTTAAGTGAATTTATTAGCCATTATCCCAACCAGTTATCCGGTGGCATGAGGCAGAGGGTAGCTTTAATCAGAACTCTTGCCATTGAACCAGAATTATTACTCTTAGATGAACCGTTTTCAGCCCTAGACTACCAAAGTCGTTTAGCAGTATGTGATGATATCACAGATATTTTAAAGAAGGAAAGAAAAACTGCCATTATGGTAACACATGACATAGCGGAAGCCATCTCCATGGCGGATAGGGTTATTGTGCTTTCAAATCGTCCTGCCTATATTAAAAATATCCATACAATCCAGCTTACTTGTACTGACGGCCAACCCACCCCATTAAAATGTCGTGAAGCACCTGAGTTCAGGCATTACTTTAATAAAATATGGAAGGAGTTAGATGTATATGTTAAATAATAAAGTATTGGAAAATAATCATGAATACTCCTCCATCCATCTTGCTTACCTAAAAAAACTTGAAAAACAGAAACTTATGATTAAATTATCACAAGCGGGATTTTTAGTGGGTTTGCTTATATTATGGGAGGTTGCAGCCACACTAAAATGGGTAGATGCTTTTTTTATTAGTAAACCTAGCATAATTTTCAAACTGATTATTAGCCTTGCTAGAGACGGTTCCCTTTTCATGCATACGGGTATATCTGTTTTTGAAGCCCTTATGGGTTTTTTAATTGGGACACTTTTGGGTACGGTCATTGCTGTGATGCTCTGGTGGTCAGATTTTATAGCAAAAGTATTGGATCCTTATTTGGTTGTATTAAACGCTCTTCCCAAGATAGCTCTCGGACCTATAGTCATTATCTGGGCTGGTGCAGGAATTAGCGGAATTATTGTCACCGCCTTAACCATATCCATAGTTGTTACGATTCTTGCAACCTATAATGGCTTTAAAGAAGTTGATATGGATAAAATTAAAATGTTAAAAACTTTTGGTGCCAATAGATTTCAAATATTACAAAAAATTGTTTTTCCCGCTAGCATTCCCACCATGATTAATACCATGAAAATTAACATTGGTATGGCATGGGTTGGAGTAATTGTTGGTGAGTTTTTAGTTTCAAAAGCAGGGTTAGGTTATTTGATTGTTTACGGTGGCCAGGTGTTTCGATTAGACATTGTTATGGCAGGTGTGATTGTTCTTTCCCTATGTACTGCCATTATGTATCAACTAATCGCTTGGTTAGAAAATAAATTTTTGAAATGGAAACAATAATTTGTCCATTTTAAAAGTTAAAAATCTTAACTAATCCTATTGTAGGGTCATGTGTTGAAAATTCTTATTATCAAAGGGTCTTTAAATATTCTACAAAAACTGATAGTATTAATACAATGACTACAATAGGAGAGTGGTATCAACATGGATTCTTTAGATAAAAAACGAAAATATATTGCTGACCTGGGTTTATTGTTTGTAGCTGCAGTATGGGGTGGTGGTTTTGTAGCTACAAAGAATGCACTGAATGCACTTACCCCAATGTATTTAACCTCTATTCGTTTCATTATAGCCACCATGATTTTATATGGTTTTTTCCACCGACGAATCGGAAAACTTACAAAAAATGATGTCAAAAAAGCTAGTATTGTTGGATTCTTTTTATTTTTAGGTTTCGCAACACAAACCTATGGATTGCAATTCACAACTGCCTCAAAACAAGGGTTTTTAACAGCAACTTATGTGGTAATGGTACCCTTGCTATATTGGGTTTTATATAGAAAACGGCCAAAACTAAAGGCCTTTACCGGAAGTCTGCTAACTCTAGTGGGTATAGCCTTTATAAGTCTGGAAAGTAACTTTTCCTTAAATATTGGGGATTCACTTACCCTGTTCTGTGCTATATTCTATGCAGCCCATATTATTTCTATAGAATATTTTGCTAGGGAAATGGATGTTTTCAAACTTGCATTTATCCAAATTTTCGTAGCGGCCATTTTATCTACCCTAACTGCATTTATTATGGAACCCCTACCCCTAGCCATAAATTCAGGAGCGTGGGCAGCGATTATGTATTTGGCATTTTTCTCAACATTTTTATGCTTTACTATCCAAACACTTGCACAGAAATATACATCTTCCTCCCACGCTTCAATTATAATGTCGCTGGAATCAGTTTTTTCTGCTATCTTTGGTGTGATGATTTTGAAAGAAAAAATGTCCTCAATGGTTTTGGCAGGGTGTTTATTTATCTTTATAGCAATTCTAATAGTTGAGATAGAATTTAAATCCTTTAAGTCCCCAAAAACTGACTTGGTTAAAAAATGCACAATCGATTAATTGTTGGTTAAAAATTTGACCCTATGTTTTTAGTTAAAAATCGACTTTGGTCAAATATTATCTAGCAAAATTTATAATTAAAGATATAAAATAAAGATATTCAAAGAAAAAAATTTTTCTAAAATTACTTTTAGAAAAATTTTTATTTTGGCTATTGTTCATCCTTTGCGTTTTCATAATCCGTAAGCATTTCATCCTCTTGCAAAACATTTTGTTCCAATTGACTCTCCTGGGTTGGAAAATCTTTTTCCTGTAAATCCTTGTTTTCTGCCATGAGCTTCTGATTTTCACTATTAAGCTTTTTAATCTGCCTATTTAATTTAAATTGTTTTGGTAAGCCGATTAGGGTGGCAATAATTGCTCCTACGGCTGTGGACATGAAAATAACTAATGCTAAGGACAGTTCATACTTTACGAAAAATATTTTGACTGGCACTGCTGTTGCATTTGTAATGGCAAAGATTATTAATGCGATTGAAGCTATGAGAGATAAAATGAAATATACCTGCATGGCATTGCTCCCTCCATATATTATAATATTTATTCAATAAAGGTCTTGTCTATCATTCAACACCTATAATGTGTTTAATATTATACCATTAAGTACCAGTAAGTTCAATCCCCTTATCCCTTTAGCTAATACTCGCAACAATGCCATTAATCATACCCAGGATAATGTTGGGGAATATCCCCAATATGAAGTTTATAACAGTTAGTATCACCATTGGAACCAGCATAACTTTGGGTGGGTCTAAACTATCTTGTTCATTGGTTATTTCACTTGGCTTTTTGAGAAGTCCTGTGATCATAATAGGCAATAAATATGCTGCTGTCAAAAATGAACCCCCAATTAATATAACAGCATAAATTATAAAGTTACCATCCAGGGCACCAATAACCAAATGTGATTTGCTAATAAAACCATTTAAGGGTGGAATCCCCATTAAACTAAATGCAGATACAGTAAAGCAGGTCATGGTAATAGGCATTCGCCTTCCTAGCCCCTCTATTTCAGCCAAAGTCGTTTTACCTGTCATATGAATAATTGTTCCGATACAGAAAAACAAGGTGATTTTAATAAAGGCATGGTTTACAATATGTAATAATCCGCCCCTTATGGAGTTTTCTGTAAGCAATATCAAACCCATCATAATATATCCTAATTGCGCAATAGTTGAATATGCCAATCTGCGTTTTAGATTTTTTTCCCCTATTGCTAACAATGAACCTGCTACAATCATAATAGCAATCAATATCCCCAAATAATATATTACATTTATCTGTTTGACAATTTCATAACCAAAAATATAAAAGATAACCCTAGTTAAGGCGAAAATTCCTGATTTTACAACTGCAACAGCATGCAAGAGCGCACTGACTGGTGTTGGTGCTGCCATAGCACCCAATAACCAGGCATGTAGGGGAAAAATTGCTGCCTTTACCCCAAATCCTATAAACATAAGAATAAATACTTTTTGCAAATAACCATTGCTAACCAATCCTAATATCACCTGTCCATGGGGTATAAATGAATAAGTCTCCAAGGCCGGTGATAGTAAAAACATAGCTGTAAAAGCCAGGCCAGCCCCAAAAAGCGAATAAATTAGGTACATCTTGCCCGCCCTAACAGCTTCAGGAGTCCCCGTATGTATTACCAGGGGATAAGTAACGAAAGTTAGTATTTCATAAAACATATATAAGGTGACTAAGTTTGCCGAAAATCCAATACCCAAGGTTACACCAAGAGCAATGATAAAAAAACCGTAGAACCTTCTTGCATGGTCCGTTCCTTCCATGTAGCCAAAGGCATAAAAGGATGTAAATATCCATAATAATGATACCAACAGTGTGAAAAGAACACCCATTTCATCTAATTTAAAGGCAAAGCTGACCATGGGATGAGGGCTAGAAATAGTGATACCGGCCCCTGGATACAGGATTCCCACAATTAAAACTAGTAAAAAGGTAGTGACGCTACCCCCTATTATAATAGGCCTGTAGCCTTTCTCCTTGAAAGACCCTAAAAACAGAATTTCTAAACCACATATAATTGGTACCAAGATGGTCAAGGCTAGCATTAATGATGGCATAATAATCATCCTCTCTTGTCTGTCTAATTAGATTCTATTACCCCTATTATATACTCCTGTTAAATCTTAGTCAATTCTAAAATAGTAAATATATTTCAATTTCTTATATATTTAGCTAAAATTAGACAAGAAAAAATTCAATTACCGCTCATAGTAATTGAATTTTTATACAAAATATTCAAATAAAATATCTGCCGCTTTTTAGTCAAGGGGCTTCGGCTTAGTTTTTGGGCGTAACTACTCATTTAAGCCGTTGAATAATAGGCAAGTTTCTATTTAGCCAAATCAGTTAATACCTCTTGAAAGACCTCATCCAATATATCAACAGTTTTTTGCAAATCCTCTTTGCCTATAATTAGGGGTGGCAAAAATCTGAGCACTTTTCCAGCCGTACAGTTCATCAAAATTCCTTTTTCAAAAACTTTATCTACAATAAAAGCACCCTCTATTTCTAACTCTAGACCTACCATCAAACCCTTGCCCTTAAGTGTTTTAATCCATGAATATTTTTCAACAAATTTTTCTAATTCTCCACGGAAATATTGACTGGACTCCTGAACTTTTTCCCATAACTTTTCCTGCAAAGGTCGTACCATGGTCACCAGGGCCAAAAGCCTTTGCTACTTCATCCTTAGCTATTACTGCACCTATGGGGAATCCACTGCCCAGTGCCTTTGCTAAGGTCATAATATCAGGCTCTATATTGAAATTTTCATAGGCAAAAAGTTTGCCAGTCCTTGCAATTCCACATTGTATCTCATCAAATATCAGCAATATATCCTTTTCTTCACATATCTTTTTTACTTCCTTCAAAAATTCGCTATCTACAGAAGTAACTCCACCCTCACCTTGGACAGGCTCCAAAATAATAGCACATGTTTTTTCGGAAATTGTCTTCTTTAAAGAGTCTATATCATTGAAAGTTGCAAATTTAAAACCCTCAGGAATAGGACCAAACCCCTCTTGGTATGTTTTGTTGGAAGTGATACCTAGGGTGCCCAATGTTCTGCCATGAAATGATGTTGTCATAGCAATAATTTCATTTCTACCTTCCCCGTATTTTTTATAACTGTATTTTCTGGCTAATTTTATTGCACCTTCATTAGCCTCTGCACCACTATTACAGAAAAATGCCTTATCACCAAAGGAATTCTCCACCAATATTTTTCCCAGTTCAACCTGCTCATCTATCCAGTAAATATTAGATACATGCATCAGTTTCCCTACCTGCTCCCTAATAGCCTCCGTAAAAGCAGGATGATTATGACCTAAACCACAAGCCCCTAGGCCTGCTATCATATCTAAATAATTTTTTCCCTCTGTGTCAGTTAAATAGCAACCGTCGCCTTCTGCAAAAACAACAGGTATTCGCTTATAAGTATTCATTAAATATTTATTTCCTTCTTGAATAATGGTATTCATTATATCTTCCCTCCTAATTTGTAATCATTGTCCCAATTCCCTTTTTGGTGAAAATCTCCAATAAAATCGAATGTGGTTTCCGTCCATCGATTATATGGGCCCTTTTAACTCCATTAGTAACGGCATCTAGACAACATTTGATTTTAGGTATCATTCCCCCGCTAATAACACGATCCTCAATATACTTTTCAATTTCATCTGCCCTAATGTGAGAAATAATTGAATTTTTATCTGCTTGGTTTCTCATTACTCCTTCAACATCAGTTATAAGAATTAGTTTTTTTGCCTCGAGTGCGGATGCCATCCTTCCTGCTACTTCATCTGCATTTATATTATAGGTTTCACCACTCTTGCCAAAAGCTATAGGTGAAATAACGGGAATATAACCCTTGTCGGATATCATTTTTATAAAATCTATATTTACTTTTTCTATTTCACCCACAAGACCCAGCCGGGGATCTTTTTGTTTTGCACGCATCATATTTCCATCCTTACCACTAACCCCTATTGCATTAATCCCATACCGGTTAATGAGGGATACAATCTCGCGATTTATTTTCCCCAAAAGGACCATTTCAGTAATTTGCATGGTTTGTTCGTCCGTAACCCTGAGCCCATCCACAAATTTCGGTTCCTTGCCCAGTTTCATCATCATCTCGCTAATTTCTGGTCCGCCACCATGAACAATAATCGGATTCATTCCAACATATTTCATTAGTACAATATCCTTGATAACAGTCCGCTTTAATTCCTCATTAACCATAGCATTGCCACCATATTTGACTACTATCGTTTGATTATGAAAAGCCCTGATATAAGGTAAGCTTTCAATTAGCACATTTGCTTTTTGACATGGCGATAACTTCATTTATCTTTCCTCCTAGGATCTATAAGCCCCATTTATTTTAATATACTCGTAGGACAAATCGCAACCCCAACCCTTTGCCCCTTCATTCCCCATAGCTAAATCCACTAATATTTTTAAATTTTTGGATTTTAATAGTTGTGCAACATCTTCTTCCTTATAATTTGTTCCTTGTCCGTTTTCCACAATCATTATTTTGCCCTCATCATTAGCTAAATAAATGTTTATTTTGTCAACATCAATATCAGTTTCAGAGTAACCTATGCTGCACATAATCCTGCCCCAATTTCCATCTTCCCCAAAAAAAGCAGTTTTTACAAGATTTGAATTCAAGATACTTTTTACAATCACTCTGGCATCATCATGGGTTTTACCATTTATTACTTCTGCCTCCAAAAATTTAGTAGCTCCCTCCCCATCCAGGATAATAGCCTTAGCCAAATATTCATTAACATAATAAAAGGCATCCTTAAACTTATCTATCTCCGGGTGGTTATCTGTTAGTATTGTATTTTCTGCCATACCATTAGCCATTACGCAAACTGTATCATTTGTACTAGTATCTCCATCAACTGTTATCATATTATAAGTGTTGTCCGTGGTAGATTTTAAAATGTTTTGTAATAGGTCACCGTCTATTTTAGCATCAGTAGTTATAAATGCCAACATTGTAGCCATATTTGGTTCAATCATACCCGACCCCTTGGTCATTCCCGCTATGGTTACTGTTTTACCGTCTATCTCTAAAGTCACTCCTACTTTTTTCACATTTTTGTCTGTGGTTAAAATGGCCTCAGCAGCGTCATGTCCCCCGGTATAACTTAGGGCCTGAGCCGCATCCTTAATTCCCTTTGAGATAAGGTCAATCGGCAAGGGAACACCTATGACCCCTGTTGAAGCAACCAAAACATTTTTTGCTGAGATATTTAAAATATTCCCTGTCTCCTCTGCCATTAACAATGCATTTTTATAACCTTCTTTACCAGTACACGCATTGGCATTACCACTGTTTATAATAATAGCCTGAACTTTTTTATCCCTTATATTTTCTTTTGATAAGGCTACCGGGGCCGCACAAACCTTATTTTTTGTAAAAACTGCTGCCCCCTCAGCTATTACATCCGAAACAATTAAGGCCAGGTCTTTTTTTACCCTCTTTAAACCTATGTGTATTCCACAAGCACGAAAACCTTTAGGCGAAGTTATATCCGCATCTATAATATTATATTTTTCCATTAAATTTCCTCCTTCTTAGGGCCACAAGGCTAATTGTCGCAATCCTTCTTCTTTATCGAACCCACACATTAAATTCATATTTTGAACACCTTGACCCGCCGCACCTTTTACTAAATTATCTATAACACTGACAATAATTATATTATTTGTTCTATCGTCGATCTTTACACCGATATCACAATAATTAGATCCATATACCGCCTTAGTTTGTGGATATACATTTTCATCTAATATCCTTATAAATGGTTCCTGTCCATAATAGGAATCATATACTTCCCTTATGTCCTTAAAGTCAGTTTCTTTATTATTTGGAATATATATTGTACTCAGTATTCCCCTTGTCATAGGAGCAAGATGTGGTGAAAACTGTACTTTTAATGGTGTTCCAGCAGCTATCGAAAGCTCCTGTTCTATTTCTGGCAAATGTCGATGAACTCCTAATCCATATGCCTTGAAATTTTCATTACATTGTGCATAAATATTAGCATCGCTAGCTGATCTACCTGCACCAGATACCCCTGATTTTGAATCAATTATTATTACATCTGCAAATATCAGTTTTTCCTTTAACAAAGGATATAGGGGTAATAAGGCACTAGTAGGGTAGCATCCTGGATTTGCAACTATTTGTGCCTTTGCAATTTCTTGACCATATATTTCGCTCAAACCATAGACTGCTTTTTCCAGTTCAAGCCTTGCCTCGTGCTTAGTCTCATACCAGGTTTCGTATGTTCTGGCATCCTTTATCCTGAAGTCCGCAGAAATATCAATTACTTTTTTCCCACTTTCGTGTGCCATCTTTACAGCTGATTGGCTTAAACCATGAGGCAATGCACAAAACAACAAATCAATCTTATCTAAGGCTTCCTCCAACTTAACTGCTTGGCACCTTTTTATTACCCTTTCCTTCATATTGGGGTATACGGCACCATATTCCATTCCAGCATAGCTTCTGGAATCTAAAAAAACTATTTCAACATCCTTATGTTGATGTAAAAGTCTTGTAAGTTCGGCTCCTACATAACCTGTTGATCCGATTATACCTACCTTCAATATCCTCACCTCTTAATATTTAATATTTATAAAGTTAAATGTATATTTATTCACCTTTTTAATAGTATACACCTTTCGTATTTGTTTTTCAACTGTTTTTTGAAAGTTTTTAACAAATTAAAACGTGAACCCCTTGATTCACGTTTTAATTTATTATTATTTCCTTTTAATCCAGATTTTTTTCTTTTTTTTTGGAAATAAGCCTGTAATCAATGATAAGGCATTAAATATATCTCTTATTGGCTCTATCATATCCTCGTTTAGCTCCTGAACAGCTGATGCTGTATACTCTACAGTATTACCTACATTTTTTACAACACTTTGGACATTTTTTATTTCCTCATTAGCAACCCCGGTAATATTTTCGATGTTTTTCACTAGTTTAGGTAAACTTTCCATGGTTTCGTCTATATGTTTTTCATTCTTTAGGACAAGTTCCCGAAGTTCTTTTAATATATTATTTACCCTAGACAGCATAATAAATAATACTGCAAATAGTCCTATACCTAATAGGGCAAATAAGAAAGAAAATAACTGTCCCATTGTTAGCGTTATAGTAGAATCCATCTTTCACCCACCTTATATTTATTTTATTTTCTACGCTTCTTCCTGAGACACCCCTTCATCTTCTAGTTCTAGTTTATCATCCTCAACAATATTGGGTTGACAAGATGTTTTCTCTTT
This sequence comes from uncultured Clostridiaceae bacterium, assembly GCA_964623185.1. Taxonomy (GTDB): domain Bacteria; phylum Bacillota; class Clostridia; order Peptostreptococcales; family Natronincolaceae; genus CAYMGQ01. Next base: position 2,751 of record CAZUTD010000004.1, on the reverse strand, counting down.
TAAGGACGAAAGTTTTTCTGAAACGACTTCCTTTTTCTGCTTGTAAACCTCTGTTAATTTTTCTTTCCCTTCAACTAGGTTTACCTCCAATTTTTGTTTTCCCTCTACAATATTAAATTCTAAATTTTCTTTAATTTTATCTAATTCATCTTTGGTTTTTTGTCGAGTATTTTCTCCCTTATCAGGTGCAAAGAAGATGCCCGCCAAGCTTCCTAGAAGGCTTCCTAGAGCTAAACCTCTCGCCAATGATTTTTTTCTTTCCCTTTCCTTTTCCCTTTCAATTCTTTCAGGATCTAGTAATCTTTTTAATTCTGTGACCCTTTTTTGAAAGTTTTCTAAACTCATATTTTCATTCCCCCTTTTCTATTTCATTGGATTCCATATAATTAATTATACCCTAATAAAATGATATAAAGCAATAAACTAGAAAAATACCACGATTTTGATTATCAAAATGAAAAATGAGAACTATCGTTATTAACATTGTTTTCTAGCAAAAGATTTCTTCGATAAATAGCGTATAATTGTTTTAATTTTGTGGTTCTTTCTGACATCTCAAGCTGCAAGCTGGAAACCAGGTTATAATCTTCTGCTTCAACTGCTTCCCGTATTTCTGTAAAAAGAGATTTTTTCTTCAGGCTATCCTTCATCAAATAGTTGCGTAATGCATTTATTTCTTCCCAATTTACAACATCTAAATCGGTAATAATTTCTGACCCATGGAGCTTCTTGCAGTTTCTAACCAAGACCATGTTATCTGCAATTATTCTGCCGATTAATTCCATTACCCACTTATCTAAAATAGATATTGCATAAGAATCTACAATTATTTCACTGAATACCTCTCCATCAAATAATGTTTGTAGCTTATCGGGATATTTTTTAAACGCCTGCAGATTCTCCCAAACAGTGGCTGGTGGTTCTCCGAATAACTTTGTCCTTTCCTCTTCTGTATAATCCTCAAAAACTTGAGCCTCACTACGGTAGGAACGATCCTTTTCTAAATAGAATTTTTCCTCCCCTGCCTTTTTTGAAAACTCAATTTCCAAGTCTCCACTACTCATTTTCTCTACCGCTACAGCCTTAACACCATGTATCATAGTCTGGTATGCAGCTGCTATAGTTAGATATGTATTAGAAGTAGGATTAGGTGACCTTAGCTCGAAACGAGTAGCCATTGATTGATTCATATCACGAACTAGTCCTACCAAAACAGTTCGATTTCTCGAGGGTATTTCAACAGTATGACCCACCGAAGCTACAATACATATTGGTGCTTCGAATCCGGGTTTTAGTCTGTTAAATGCATCATTAGTTGCTGTGATGAAAGGATTTACCACCTCATAATTTTTTAGTATACCCATCAATGCCCCCCAGCCAATCGAGCTTAAATAATCACTTTTTAAATCTTTTGGTGAAAAAAGATTAACATATTTTCCATCTTTGAGTTTTAAATTGGCTCCCAGATGTGCGTGTTTACCGCTACCCGCCACCCCTTCAATAGGCTTGGCTAAAAAAGTTACTTCCAATCCATGGCTTTCAAACACTTCCTCTACTAGTTCCCTAATAAACATTTCATTATCGGCACATTGCAAAGGATTGTTATATTTCCAGTCTATTTCTAATTGCTCCATAACATGATTCAATTTTCCAGTTACACCAATCCTGGCAGTAATTCCGCCTACTTCCTTATGTCCCATTTCTGGTTCAAAGCCGTATTTATCCATAAGCATAATGGTTTCTTCTAGGGCAGTCCTTACACTACCCTTAGTTCGTTTCCAGTATTGTTCCTTTAACATTTGGGATGTGGAAAGTTTTTCTTCATCTGCATAATCTTCAGGAGTCCTTACCCAAAACTCTAGTTCCGTAGCCGTTGTCAAATTAATGCTTTCTATATCATCCCCACAAGCTATACCTAGCTCCTGTAATAAATGTGGATATTGGCAGAGTATCTTCCGTATTTCCTCTGTAAAATACTCAACAGCTCTTTTCAATATGGATCTGGAGTCAACCCTTTTCCCATTATGTTCTATAAATGCCGGTATCCTGATAGTACCAACGGGTAAACCAGTATCCTCATAGAGATGATCATAATTGTAATCCACATACCATGTTGCATCTAAATCTGGGATTAAATCAATCTTAGCATCATTTAATGTTGCAATTCCTTGCAACATAACACTTGAACCATCTGTTTGAACACCTGTGCTTAAAAACGCATCCGTATCCTCTAAAAACAAAGAGATAGGTATTTTTTCATCAGTATCATTGCCTCCCAAATCTACCGCAACTACTGATACAAACTGGATATTTGGATGGGCCCTTAAAACTTTGTTTAAATTATCTTTACCGTGGGTCCATTTTTTTAAAGAATAAATCATGGGTTTTGAAATCATTTCCTGTAAATCTTCACGCATAAGTATACCTCCCTGTATAATATATACAAATATTAGTTAGTTTACACCTTCCTATATTCATGGATAATCTACAAATATCCCATTATGTAAAATCTTACCCCTCTTATTACTCTCAGTATTATAGCCTTTACTTACTAGAAATAAAGGGGCTCCTAGTCTAACTATACCGATTTTTTCCCACTTTATCTCTAATCAATCTTTTGAATTTTCTTCTTGTTTTTTATTCCCCATAAAAATTAAAACTTTTCACATCCTGTTATTATCCCTGCCTTCAATATATTCAACTTTATATAAGAGGTGTTGCTTTTAAATACCCAAATCCATTAGTGCAAAA
>CAZUTD010000003.1:5132-21466 GCA_964623185.1 uncultured Clostridiaceae bacterium | reverse complement strand
TATAAAACAGCTTTTGATAGGGTGAATTTGGTTATCACAACTGGAGGATTAGGACCTACAAAGGATGACATGACTAAGGAAATGGCAGGGGAATATTTTAATAAAAAAATGCTCCTAGATGAAGAAGCCCTAAAGGAAATTGAGGGATATTTTTCATTTAGGAAACAGGGGATGGCACAAGGCAATAAAAAACAGGCTTATCTACCTCAGGGTTCAAAAATATTAAAAAATCCTAATGGTACTGCCCCAGGATGTCTAATAGAAGAGGATGATAAAATTTTAATTCTTTTACCAGGGCCACCAAGGGAAATGATACCCATGTTTAAGGATAGTGTTATACCCTACTTAAGTCAGTATCAAGAGGGTATATTATATTCTAAGGTATTGAGGATTTGCGGAATTGGCGAAAGTTCTATGGAAGAAGAAATCCGGGACCTCATTGATGACCAAAGCAATCCGACCATTGCACCATATGCAAAGGAAGGGGAAGTTACCATAAGAATGACAGCAAGGGCAAAAGATAAGGAAGAGGCAAAAAAATTAATTAAACCTTTGGAAAGCAAAGTTAAACAAAGGTTGGAAAAATATATCTATGGTGAGGGAGATACAAGCCTAGAAGAAGTAATAGGTAAATTATTAATTAACAATAATTTGACCATATCAATTGCCGAATCCTGTACGGGGGGATTGTTGGCTGGTCGGCTGATAAATTATCCAGGAATTTCTTCCGTATTTAGGCAAGGCCTTATCACCTATAGTAACAATTCCAAAGTCAAACTATTGGGAGTTAAAGAGGAAACCTTGGAAAAGTATGGGGCGGTTAGCAAGGAGACAGCTTACGAAATGGCAGAGGGCGTTGCAAAATTTAGCGATACGGATACAGGTATAGCTGTAACAGGCATAGCTGGACCTGGGGGTGGAAGCAAGGAAAAACCCGTGGGATTAATTTATCTAGGAATTTATATTAAAGGCCAAGTTTACACTAGGGAATTGTTTTTCAAGGGTGACAGGCAAAAACTAAGAAATTATGGTGTAAATCAAGCCCTATGTTGGTTTAGAAGCTTGTTAATTAAAAAAGGATATAAATAGAATTGCCCTAATTATTTTAAAAGGCAAATATAAATCGGTTGGAATTCAGTCCAATGGGAAGCTAAATTTGATAGCTTCCCATATTTTTTTTTGTTCATATTATTCTAGGCTCTCACTAATTTCTTCCACTATTTTTGTGAGCTCCTCTACTAAGAAATGTTGCTTAGCCAACATCCTGACTGTTGGGCCCGATGTGCTAATCGCTGCCAAGGGTTTTCCAGTTGGATCTAAAATAGCAGATGCAAAACATGTTAAACCCTCTTCGCTTTCATCAATGTCGCTGCTATAACCTTGTTCCCTAATATTATAAATAATATTTCTAAGCGTTTCTGCATCTTTGATTGTATGATTTGTAAAATTAATGAAGTCAATATTTTTTAAATATCTTTCTAAAAACCCGTCACTTTTATGTGATAATAATGCCTTGCCTGTAGCTGTACAATAGGCGGGTTTTTTTAAACCTACAAAGGACTCCATCCTGATAGTTGATTTTGATACAACCTTATCAACAAACCTTACATTGTTATCATCTGTCCAAACCACCAAGTGAACAGTTTCATTGGTTATTTCTGATAACCTTTCCAAATACGGTCGGGCAAGCTTTACAATTTCTAGCCTATCCAGAACAATGGACCCCATATATGCAAATTTAATACTTAGCCTATAGCGACTATTAATATCCTTGCTTACATATTTTCTATTTTCCAAAGTTTGTAGCAAGCGATAGGCAGTGCTTTTTCCTATTTCTAATAGGGTTGCCACCTCCGATACACCCAAAGTCTTATGGTTGCTCAATAGGTCCAAAACATCCAGGGCACAGGCTACTGATTGTAAAACATACTGTGGCTTTTTCAAATTTTCTTCCATGACAACCCACCTTTCTACTAAAAATATGCAAGTATCATTTCTAATTATATAGGAAACAAATAAATTTTCAAATATTTTTTGTTAATTTTATAAAAAATATTGAAAAGTCTGATTAAAACTTAACAATTTATAATAGCTAGAATGTATCTTTTAATTTGATATAAACTAAGTATGGTTTTTATAATTTTGCAAAAATTTTTAATTTAAAAATATCTATTGCTTTATGTTTTTAGCTTTGCTATAATGAAAATAAGTTCACTATATGGAATTGCTTTCCACATGGAGGAACACAATTTAAACAAAGGGAGGAATAACAAGTGTTTAGAAAAAAAACAAAGGTATTGGTTTCAGCATTACTATTATTTGCCATGTTAACCCTGGTATTGGCTGGTTGCAGTGGTGGCGGGGATAAAGCACCTGATGGGGGCAAGGGTACAGAAACACCCGAGGGAAATGCTGGAGAAAAGATTGTTCTTAAGCTTGGTCATATTAATCCTGAAACAGGAAATTATCATCAATATGCCTTAGCATTTAAGGAATTAGTTGAGACTAAATCTAATGGACAAGTTGAAATTGACATTTATCCAGCTGGACAATTAGGATTTGATAGGGAGCTTTTAGAAAGCTTGCAATTTAATAACCTAGATTTAACAATAAGCACGACTTCTCCTATAGCGAACTTTGTTGAGGAATTTATGGCTCTGGACTTCCCATTTATCTTTGAAGACTGGGATCATGTAATGAAATTCATCGAATCAGATGAGTGTTATGAACTGATGAGTGAGGGAGCAGATGTTAACCTTGTGGGATTGGGAATGTTGGCAAGAGGCTTTAGAAGTACAACAAACTCTAAAAAACCATTATTATCAGCTGCTGATTTTAAGGGCTTAAAAATGAGAGTTATTGAAAGTCCAATCTACATTCAAGCTTTTGAGGCATTGGGTGCTAATACAACCGCAATGTCCTGGGGTGAAGTTTTTACAGCATTACAACAAGGAACAATTGAAGCCGTTGAATTAGACTATAGAACATTATACGATGAGAGAGTTTATGAGGTTCAAGACTACTTGACAGGAACAGAACATATATTTGCATTTGCATCTTTAATGGCAAGCAAGGACATATTAGAAGGTCTTCCAGAGGATGTACAACAAATCCTATGGGATAGTGCCAAAGAGGCAAGTGTTGAGGTAAGTAAATTACAAATTCCTATTATCGAGGAATATGTACAAAAACTTCAAGATGAAGGAATGCAATTTAATGAAATAGATAGGGAAGAATTAGGATCCTTGATGGGACCAGTTAGAGAATGGTTTACAAACCAATATGGTGATAAATATCTTAAGGCTATAGAAGCAACTAAATAACATTAATTAATAGGGGGGGTTACCCCCCTGGTTTACAAAAAATGCTTATTTAAACAAATAAATCTATGGAGGTTGTAGCCTTGAAAAAAATTGATTTAGTTTTATCGAAACTCAGTAAAGGCATAGAATGGATTATGATTACAGCATTGGGTGCCATGGTTGTAGCTATGTTTGCCCAAGTTGTTTTAAGATATGTCTTTGGAACTGGTTTTCCATGGACAGAGGAATTGGCAAGATTTTTAATGATATATATGATTTTCTTGGGAACTATCGTATTAGTCCATGGAGATGGACAGATAAGTATTACTGTACTAGATGAAATATTGAAGGGACAGGCATTAAAGTTTTTAAAGGCATTCCAATATCTGGTAGGAGTTGTTTATTCTATTTTCGTTACTAAAATTGGTTTTAATACCCTAGCGATAGTAAGTAAACAGAAATCACCTAATATGAGAATTAGCATGGATAAAATATATATAATAATACCAATTTGTACTGCCATAATTGCTGTACACTTGTTAGTTAAATTAGTTCAATTGTTCACTAATAACAATGAAATGGAGGGGCTAGAATAATGGAAGGTTTAGTATTGATATTCTTTATATCTACAGCTATTTTCTTGTTATTTGGGGTGCCAATAGGTATGACAATCGGTGCATCATCCCTATTGTATATAGTTATGAGTGGTATGCAAGACTTGATCGCAATTCAAAAACTATTTGCCGGTATAAATTCAGTTGCACTTTTAGCAATTCCTTTTTTCGTACTGGCAGGAGATTTAATGAATACGGGCGGTATAGCTAAAAGGCTTGTTAGACTTGCAAATGCCTTTATAGGGGACATGACTGGTGGTTTAGGTCTAGTAACTATATTAGGATGTATGTTCTTCGCGGCAATATCAGGGAGTGGGGTAGCTACTGCAGCTGCTTTAGGTGCAATAATGATTCCAGCTATGGTAAATGCAGGATATGATAGGTCTTATGCTACATCTATTGTTGCATCGGCAAGTCCCATAGGGGTAATTATTCCTCCAAGCATTTCATTTGTTGTTTATGGTGTTCTTACGGGGACTTCTGTAGCTGACTTATATTTGGCTGGGATTCCTGCTGGGGTTATAGTTGGGGCTGCTTTAATGCTAGTGAATTATTTTATTAGTAAAAAACATGGTTACCGTGGTGGAGGCCAAGCGAGCATAGCAACAGATATAGAGACAGATGCTGAAAAGGTATCCAGGAATAAAACCGAAAAAATGGAAGCCCTAAAGGATGCTATCTGGGCTTTGGGTACTCCTATAATTTTAATAGGTGGGGTATTTGGCGGTATCTTTACACCTACTGAATCAGCAGTTGTTGCTGTGGTATACGCTTTAATTGTTGGCTTGTTTGTATATAAGGATATGAAATTTAAAGATGTTCCGCTTATCTTTTTACAATCAGCCAAAACTGCTGCAATGATTATGTTTATTATAGCTAATGCTTCACTTTTCGCTTATGTATTAACATATGAAAAGATTCCTCAAATGATTGTATCTGGTTTATTAACCATAACAACTAACAAATTTTTAATACTATTAATTATAAATGTCATTTTACTAATAGCAGGAACATTTATGGAAACAAGTGCTATTCTGATTATTATGGTTCCTTTACTAATGCCAATGTTAGCACAAATTGGAATGAATTTAACCCATTTCGGAATTATTATTACGGTTAACACAGCTTTGGGATTATTAACACCACCTTTTGGAGTTTGTCTATTTACATCCTCCAGTGTTGGTAAAGTACCGGTAGAAATTCTAAGTAAAAAGATTGCACCATTCTTAATTGCGATGATTATAGCTCTTATGATTATCACATATGTTCCACAGAGTGTAATGTTTTTACTTAAATAATTTATAGTAAGGGGAGATTAACAGATGGTAAATATTAAATTCTATGGTTTAGGAGGTCAGGGAGTAGTTACTGCTGCAAAAATTTTATCAGTAGCAACATCAATTCATGAAGATAAATATGCAGTGACCATTCCAGCCTATGGCCACGAAAGAAGAGGGGCTCCAGTTTATACAGATATAAGGATAGATGATGAGCCAGTATTAGCTAATTGTTTTGTCTATGAACCAGATATTGTCCTGGTTATGGATGAAACAATAAATGAAAAAAATATCAATGTGGGCAATGGTATCCACGAGGACACAGTTCTGGTTATTAATGCCTCAGATAAATCGATAGCAGAGAAGTACAAGAATGACTATGGTTTTAAAAAAGTCTTCTATGTGAATGCAACGGATTGTGCAATAAAAAATATAGGTTTAGGTATACCTAACGGGGCTATGTTAGGAGCTTTGGCAAGAACTGGGGCAGTAATGATAGAATCTGTTGAATCAGCACTTCAAGAGACTTTTGGAGAAAGGGCAGGTGATAAGAATGCAAGAGCAGCAAAAGAAGCATACGAATCAACAAAAGAAATTTAGGGTACTTGGACCCGTAGCGTCTGTTTTTGATTCTGCAAATACAGGTAGCTGGAGGATAGAAAGACCAAAGGTAGACTTTGCATCCTGTATACAATGTCGTATTTGTGAAAGACATTGCCCAGCTAATGTTATCACTGTCCATAAGGACAAGGAAGAATGTGTTGAAATTATGTGGGATTATTGCAAGGGCTGTGGGATTTGTGCCAATGTTTGCCCTAAGAAATGTATAAATATGGTTAACGAAAGGGATGAGAAATAATGGCAAAATTTAAGATGCTGGATGGTAATTCCGCTGCAGTCGAAGCTATTAAGTCGGCTAATGTAAAAGTCATTTCGGCTTACCCTATTACACCACAAAGCTCAATTTCTGAAATATTATCAGAATTAGTGGCTAATGGTAGTCTTGATGCCAAATACCTTAGGGTTGAGTCTGAACATACAGCAATGTCAGCAGCGATAGGTGCACAATTAACAGGTGTCAGAGCAGCTACAGCTACATCTTCTGTGGGTTTAGCCCTTATGCATGAAATATTAAATGTGGCATCTGGATGTAGGGTGCCCATAGTAATGCCTGTTGTTAATAGGGCATTGGCGTCTCCTTGGAGCCTATGGTGTGACCACCAAGACACAATGGCTGAAAGAGATAGTGGTTGGATGCAATTTTACTGTGAAAATGGTCAGGATATATACGATCTTATTTTGATGGCATATAAGATAGCCGAACATGAGGAAGTATTGACTCCTGCTATGGTATGTCTAGATGGTTTCTTCTTGTCTCACTCCATGCAAAAAATACAGGTGGAAAAACAAGAGGAAATTGATAAGTTTATCGGTGAATACAAACTAAGCAATACCTATTTAGATCCACGAGATCCAATGATTATTAATAACCTTACACCTTCTGATGAATTTACAGAAATGAGATATCAACAAAAAATCGGTTTTGATAAGTCAATAGAGATTATGGATAAGGTATTTGTTGAATTTGAAGAAAAATTCGGGAGAAGACACCGTGCAGTAGAGGGATATAGATTAGAAGATGCAGACTATGCTATTGTTACATTAGGATCTATGTCAGGAACAGCAAAACATACGGTTAATCTTTTAAGAGACCAGGGTTTGAAGGTTGGGGTATTAAAAATAGTTTCATTTAGACCTTTTAGACCAGAGTTAGTTGCTGAAATGTTGAAAAATGTAAAGATGGTAGGAGTTTTAGATAGGAGTGCTGGTTTGGGGGCACATGGTGCACCAGTATGGCAAGAAGTAAACAATGCCCTTTCAAATTGTAAGGATAAATTAGTTAAAAGTTATATCGGAGGTCTTGGAGGTAGAGATATCAGTATTCAAACAATAACAGACATCTTTGAGGACCTTAAAAATGGGAAACAGAATGAAGAAGGTTCGGTGTGGATAGACCTTAAGGAAAATGCGATGAATATAAGGCAGGTGTTAAAACATGTATAATCTAAAGACAGAAAGCAAAGAATTAGTATCTCATGGTGTCAGTGCATGTGCAGGTTGTGGACTAGAATTGATTATAAGAAATGTATTATCTGTTTTAGGTGAAGATACTGTAATTGTTATTCCGCCAGGTTGTTCCGCTTTGTTTATGGGATTTGGTGATGAAACAGGATTAAAAATTGCAGGTTTCCAAGGGAATCTTGAAAATACAGCAGCTTATGCCGCTGGTATTAAGGCAGGGTTTGAGGTTCAAGGAAATACCGAGACAACTGTGTTAGGTTTTGCAGGTGATGGTGCAACAGTAGATATAGGACTTCAAGCTTTATCTGGAATGATTGAACGTGGAGACAAGGTACTTTATATTTGCTACGATAATGAGGCCTATATGAATACTGGGATTCAAGGTAGTAGCTCTACACCTTATGCTGCAAATACTACAACAACACCTAGTGGAAAGCTAACACCAAGAAAAGATTTAATGAAGATAGTTATGGCCCATAATATACCCTATGCAGCAACAGCGTCTTTGGCTAACTTAAACGATTTAAGGAAAAAGGTTAAAAAAGCAAAGGAAACGGATGGACCTTCCTTATTGCATATCCATACACCTTGCCCAACGGGATGGTTTTTCCACCCATCTAAATCTATTGAAGTTAGTAAAGCTGCGGTAGATACTGGAGCTTGGATGCTATACGAATTTGAAAATGGTGAAGTAAAATTAAACTTTAAACCAAAAGACTTTAAACCTCTTGAAGAGTACTTTAAATTACAAGGAAGGTTCAAAGGTGTAACAGAGGAAGAAGTAGAAAATGCAGAAGATATTATCAAAAATAGATACGAGGAACTCCTTTAATTGATTAAAAGGTATAGAATTGAGGTGGTCATATGTCAGAAAAAAACAAAATGCTAATCCTTAATCCCGGCTCAACATCTACAAAGGTATCTGTTTATGAGGATGAGGACAATATAATTGCAGTATCAATAAAACATTCAGCAGATGAAATAAGTAAATTTAAATCTGTATGGGACCAATATGAATATAGAAAAGAAGCGATTTTAAAGGTTTTAAGAGATAATAATTTGGATATAAATGAATTTCACATCATCGCCTGCAGGGGTGGAAATGTTAAACCCATAGAAGGCGGAATATATGAATTGACTCCAAAAATGCTGGAGGACATGAAAAGTGGTAAATACGGAGTGCATGCAACAAATGTAGGCAATCTGATAGCATATGATTTAGGGCAGGAGCTTGGTATTTCAGTTATAACACTTGACCCCCCGGTTACAGATGAATTCTGTGACTATGCTAGATTATCTGGTATCCCCCATTTAACCAGACAAAGCAGCTTTCATGCCCTAAATCAAAAGGCTACTGCCCGAAAGGTAGCAGAGCAAATGGGTAGTAGTTATGAAAAACTTAATTTTGTAGTTGCCCATATGGGCGGGGGTATCTCGGTTGGGGCCCACCAAAAAGGTAAGGTTGTTGACTGTAACAATGCCCTAGACGGAGATGGTCCGTATTCGCCAGAAAGGGCTGGTAGTTTACCCAATGCAGGCTTGATTAAAATGTGTTTTTCCGGTGAATATAGCCTGGCAGAAATGCTAAAACTTATGACAGGTAAAGGCGGATTAGTTGCTTATATGGGGACAACAGACGCCTTAGCTATAGAGGAAAAAATAAAAAATGGTGATAAAGAGGCCGAAAATATTTATATGGGTATGGCCTATCAGGTATCCAAAGAAATAGGTGCTATGGCAGCAGCTCTTGGTGGAGATGTGGATGCAATTGCATTTACGGGGAGTCTTGCTTACTCCGAAAAACTCTTGAATTATATAAAGGAAAAAGTAAGTTTTATTGCTCCTGTGTATGAAATACCAGGGGAAAATGAAATGGATGCCTTGGCGAGTGGCGCCTTGAGATATTTAAGAAAAGAGGAGGAAGCTCGTAAATACTAATCATATAAAGGGTGAGAATATGATAAATAAATTGAATGATTTATTAGAGGTAGTAAAATCATCATCGCCTAAAACCATTGCTGTTGCAGCCGCAGAGGATAAAGATATTATTGATGTATTAAAATATCTAAGCAAAGAAAAAATGGCTAAATTTATACTAGTAGGCGATAAGGCAAGAATTGAAAAATTACTTGTTGATAATGATGTTGCTATTAACGATGTGGAGATATTTCATGCAGATAATGACCAGGAAGCCGCCAAAACAACTGTTCAACTGGCAATGGAGGGTAAATGTGATGTTGTAATGAAGGGGAACCTTCAAACATCAACATTTCTAAGGGCGGTATTGGACAAGGAAGTTAAATTTAGAAAAGGCAATTTAATATCTCAAATATCTGTATATGATAAGTTCTATGGTGAAGGGTTGCAATTATTGACAGATTGTGCAATGGCAATTTTCCCGACATTAGAAGAGAAAAAATCTATCATAGACAACTCAGTAGACTTGGCGAGAAAACTAGGCATAGAAAAGCCTAAGGTAGCCTTGCTTTCAGCATTGGAATTAGTAAATCCTAAGATAGAAGACACCATCGACGCAGCCATATTATCAAAAATGGCCGACCGTGGTCAAATAAAAAATGCTATTGTGGATGGACCCTTTGCCCTAGATAATGCAATATGTCTAGAGGCTGCTAAACAAAAGAACATAAGGGGAGAGGTAGCAGGGCAGGCAGATGTTTTAGTTGCCCCCAACTTGCAGGTTGGAAATGCTCTTACTAAGTCCTTGGTTTATTTCTCAAAAAGAAATGTAGCAGCGGCTATTATGGGTGCAGCAAAACCAATAGTTATGACATCGAGAACAGATACAGTAGAAAACAAAATTCTATCGGTGGCCATGGCCTTGTATATTTCAGACTAAAAATTAATCCGCATTGGTTTAGTAATACTATTAAACCAATGCGGATTCTAATAGAAGGAGAATAGTATGGAAGGAACAAAAAACATAGGAATTTTACAAAATACAAAACTTATGAAAAATATTATAATAATTTTTATAGGGATACTTGTAGCATTGATAGATCCATTCAAAATGGATATAAACCAGAGAATAATCATGAGTTCTTTAATGGTGGTAATAATTTGGTGGACAACGGGCTATATCAGCAAAAATACAGCATGTATCTTTCTATTATCCGCCTTTATGCTGTTTGGCAATACAAATCCCAATCAGGTTATTAAATTTGCCTTTTCACCAAGTTTTTACTTAATTATTTTTTCGTTTTTATTGTCGGCTGGAATAAGTAACTCCAAAGCGGCCGATAGACTGGCCTCTACAATCCTTGTGAAGTATGGTAAGTCTCCGATAAAACTAGTAATCTTATCATTTCTTTTTGGTGTGGGGCTAATCTTTATCATACCTCAACCTTTTTCAAGGGTCATCTTATTAGCATCAATCTACAAGGTATTTTTGGATGTAAAGGTAGACGATGAGGAATTGAAAGAAATTTTGATATTAAGCATATTTTTATCATCCACGACTACATCAATGCTATTTATTAATGGAGATATTATTTTAAATTTTTCCGCCCTTCAATTTGGTGGTGTAAGTATTAATGCACAAGAATGGATGAGGGCAATGCTTTTACCCTCCCTTATAACTAATATCATAGTATTCTTTGCATTCTTATTTATGTTTAGAAAACAGTTAAAAGGCAAACAATTTTCCCAGAATAATACTAGAAACAAGGGCCAAGAAGACCCTATTAGTCCAATAGGAAGTCAGGAGATAAAGGCTGCGGTTATTATGCTTGTTGTTGTTGTCCTATGGCTAACGGAAGGTTTTCATGGGATTAATGCAACCTATGTTGCCTTACTAGGCGTAATTGCTATGTTTGCTACTAAAATTCTAGATTTAAAAGATTTAAAGTCTATTAATTTTGGCCTATTATTATTTTTAGTAACTGCTTTTGCAATTGGTACGGTTATGAAAGAAAGCGGAGTATCCCATGTTATTTTTTCACAGGTATCTAAAATAATGCCATCGGAGGGATCTAGCTTTTACTTATTATCCATTGTTTTAATTGTGATGGCTTTGCATATGGTTATTGGAAGTTCTATAACCACCTTGTCAGTAGCAGTACCAAGCCTTGTTCAAATGACGCAACCTGTGGTCAATCCCTTGATAGTAGTTCTCCTATGCTATATAACTGTAAACATACATTATATTGTTCCATTTCAGCATGTTACTATTATGATAGGATCTGCAAATAAGTTTTATAAGGATAGGCTGGTTATGAGGTTTGGGTTATTAATGACCCTGCTGACCATATTAATTATTCCCCTTATATACCTACCCTGGTGGAGGATGATGGGGTTATTATAATAAGAAAAGTTTTCTTAAGGGCTAATCATTTTATGGCCCTTATTTTTTTGTTTTTTATTACATAGTCTTAAATATATTGTTACTATAGAAGGATAATAATAATACTAAGGAGAAATGTATATTAATAGTAGTACATATATTATAAAAAAATATATTAAAATAAAGCACTAGGAGGGAATGAAGTATGACTAATACTGGTTATAAAAGTCCATTGCATGAAATGGCGAGTACAACTAAAACAGATTTTTGGAATGATTCATGTTCTATTGCCGAATTAAAATATGCTTTGGAATATGGTGCCGTGGGTGCCACAACAAATCCTGTGATTGTTGGGAATGTACTAAAGGCTGAGATGCCCCTGTATGAAGACAGGATTAAAGAAATGGTGGGGAAAATGTCTAATGCAACAGAGGATGAAATTGCATGGGAATTAAACGAACAAATGGCCTTGGATGGGGCAAAATTATTGCTAGCAATTTATGAAGCTTCCAAGGGGCAAAAAGGCAGAATATCAATCCAGACCAATACCAAATATTATAAAAATTCCGAACTATTACTAAAACAATCTATACATTTTAATAAATTATCACCAAATATCCAGGTAAAAATTCCTGTGACAGAGGCTGGTATAAAGGCAATAGAAGATGCTACTTATGAAGGTGTTAGTATCAATGGTACCGTCAGCTTTACTGTTTCGCAGGCCCTAGCTGTGGCTGATGCGGTAGAAAGGGGTCTGAAAAGGAGGGAAGCCGAGGGTAAGGATATTAGTTTTATGCATCCCGTGTGCACACTTATGGTGGGAAGGGTTGATGATTGGTTGAAATTTGTTGTGGAAAGGGAGGGTCTTATCGTAGAGCCCGAATGCTTAAATTGGGCTGGCGTTGCTGTGATGAAAAAAGCCTACCAAATATATCAAAAAAGGGCTTACAGGACACAATTATTAGCCGCTGCCTATCGCAATCATTATCAATGGACTGAATTTATGGGGGCAGATATGTCCCTAACCATATCTAATAAATGGATGAAGCGTTTTAATAATTCTGATATCGTGGTGGAAAACCGGATTGACAAGCCTGTTGATCCTAGAATGATGGAAGTCTTATCTGAAAAAGTGCCGGAGTTTGATAAGTTTTATGAAGAAGAGGGTATGACAATCGAGGAATTTGATTATTTTGGGCCTGTTAAAAAAACCTTGATTCAATTCCTTGAGGGCTACGATAGCTTGCTTTCTATTATACGGAAATATATGATTGAATAGGACAAATTAAATTTCAAAACAATTTTGGAGGTGTAGAATTTACTTTTCTAATGCAGATTTTTTTCGAAATCTTTATCGGAAGGTGGATTCTACATCTTTTCTTGCACAAAACATATGTTCCCATTATAATGATAATATATGCGGAATGAAGGGGGGACATCATGTTAGCAAGAACTCATATAGTACTGGGCTTAACCACGGCATTGTTTGTAGCCAATTTCATCACAACTCCATATTTTAAGGGTAATTTTGATTCTATCACCCTATTAATTATAATTATAGGGGCCTTATTACCAGACTTAGATATGGGTACTTCCTCTTTAGCAAGAAGGTTTGCCATTTTAAAGGTAAAGCACCTACAAAAGATATGGTTTGGAATTTTAGTAGCTTTGGCGACCTTAAGCTTTGTCTACTTAAGAGGGACCCCTATCTTCTATGCAACCATATTTATAATAGTTTTGGGTGGGTTTTTCTCCAAGGATTTTGCTAACAAGGGCTATCATGTACTAAGGAATTTTGTTCAGGGGATGGTGGCAATAGGATTGATTGCGATAGCCTACTATTATCAGCAACTACCGCTTATCGGCATAGGAACGATATTGCTCTTGCTTTTATTCAGTAAACATAGGGGCCTATCTCATTCTATTACATTTGTTGTTATAATTTATTATATTGTAAAATGGTTTTGTAATTTTTATGGCCATGATGATTACAGTTTCTTGTTTGCCATAATAGTTCTATCACACATTATTGGGGATATGTTTACAAAAACTGGGGTAGCATTATTTTATCCTCTTAGCCGGAAAAGAATTAAATTTCCCTATACGATAAAGACAGGTGGGAGATTAGAAAACATTCTTTTTTTCATTGCCTGTTTGTTTGTATTCCGTTTAATTAGGCTATTATAGTCCTTCTTGACCAAGGTGTTATTAGAAAATGTTTATATGAGAAAAAGTTTTAGGCAAATCACGGCAACTATAGAGGTAAATACAATATAGATAATCTGTTTATCCATATAGGCTAAAACTAGGGCAATGAGCCCACCTATTAAGCCAATCACAGGTAAGTCTGGTACCACAGTCAATATACTAGGAAAAATTAATGCACCTAGGGCAGCATATGGGATAGTTTTCAGTATTGAGTTTATGCGGCCGGGAAATTTCAATTTATCCATTATCAAGGCCGGGATTAATCTAGGTACAAAGGTTACAATTGACATAGCAAGTATAATTAAAAATAATTTCATGTTCTTATTCCTCCTCGATAATAAAACTTCCTATTAAACCACCAACTAATGTGGCCATAACAATAGCCCAACCAGAACCTAAATATAGGTTAAATAGGTAGGATAGAAATCCCCCTAAGACAGCAATAATACCAACTTTAATATTTTCCTTGACCGAGGGAATTAAAAGCCCTATAAACATAGCATAAAGGCCCATGGACATACTATCACCAATAGATGGAGGTATGACCATGGATAAAAGTCCACCCAAGAGGGTGCCAAAACCCCAGGAGCAATAAGCAGACAACATTATACCCGCAAGAAAATAAAAGGACAATTTATCGGAATCATCATTTTCTCCCATAGAGATTAAGGCAAAAGTTTCGTCTGTTATGCAGACGGATAAACAAACTTTTTCAGCCTGTGACAGGTCTTGGAGCTTATTCATTAGGGACATGCTCATAATAAAGTAACGGAAATTTAAAATAAATGTGGCGAAAATAATTTCAAAGCCTAAGATACCCATACCAATCATGTTGATAGCCATGAATTGACTTGCACCCGCATAAACCATAAATGACATTATCACGCTATGAAATAATGAAATATTTGTCTGTGCTGCGAGGATGCCAAAGGAAATGGCTATAGGCAGGTAGCCTATTACAATGGGTAGACCCTTTTTTAGTCCTTTTGAGAAATCAATTTTTTTACTGTTTATAGATTGGGAAATAGATTTATAATTATCCATATCTAAACTCCTTTCATTTCAAGGATTAACTTTTCAAAATGATAGTTGAAAGCAATAAATGGCTAATAAATATGCAAGAAATGGTAGGTTTTGCGGCAATGAACGCCAACAATGATTTTTTGGTGTATATGATAATGTTTGATAAAACATTGTATAGGACACAATGTTTTAATAAGAACATACTGCAAATCTGAGATAGATAAAGTATAATATATCATTATATGGTGAAAAAAACAATGATAAATTGCAATAGATGAAATCATTATATATAATAGGATATATTAATTAATATTAAATTACATTTAAAAGGGAACAAAGGGGACAGGGTAATGATAAAAACAATCTTACTAGATTTAGATGGAACACTGCTACCTATAAATATGGATAGTTTTCTTAAAAGATATTTTAAGGAGTTGGGTATAAAATTCAGTGATTTATTTGCTCCAGATGAATTAACAAAACTCATATGGGGGTCCACCGAATATATGATAAATAATTTGGATGAGGGGAAAACTAACTCTGATGCTTTTTTTGAAGACTTTTATAGCAGAATACCACATAAGCCAGACCGGATAAATCCGATTTTTGATGATTTCTATATTAATGATTTTTCTAAAATAAGTGAAGTAGCCTCCCGAAGCCAAACAATGATTGATGCTGTTAATTTGCTAAAAAGCAAGGGATACGAATTGGTTGTGGCTACCAACCCTTTGTTTCCCAAACGAGCAATTGTACATAGAATTGAATGGGCTGGGTTAAACAAGGATGATTTTATTTTTATTACAAATTTTGAGGAAATGCATTATTGCAAACCACATATAGAATTTTATCAAGAAATATTAGATAAAATTGAAAGGAAAGCAGAAGAATGTATGATGGTTGGTAATGATGTGGAGGAGGATATGGTTGCAAAAAAACTAGGGGTAAAAACATATTTAATAGAAAATTATAAAATACAACGCGGTCGGGACTTGGACACGATAGATTATCATGGCAAATATGAAGATTTTTATGAATTTGTAAAGGCCCTGCCCATAGTTGTAAAGTAATAAGTAGGTATGATTTTTCTAAAAGCTTAATAAAACTGTAATTGAAAAATAGAGGTGATAAAAATGTCTAATAATCCAATGGAGATTGAGGGGAAAGAAGGTAAAATCAAAATAGCCCACGATATTATTTTAACCATTGCCCGGCATACTGCCAAGGAGGTGGATGGGATAGTATCAATAAAGGGCGGTTTACCAGGGGGGATAATGGAGCTCTTTAGCAAGAAAACAACCACCAAGGCTGGGGTTAAAGTGGAGAAGCTGGATACCGAGGTCGTGATAAATTTGGCTGTGGTTATAAACTATGGGGCAATAATTCCCGAAGTAGTCAGAAAGGTCCAGGAGAAGGTTAAAGCCTCGATTGAATCTATGACTGATGTCCAGGTATCTAAGGTAAATGTTTTTGTGCAAGATATAATAATACCCTAGAATAGTTAGCATAAATATAGGAGAAGCGTATA
>CAZUTD010000003.1:2341-5122 GCA_964623185.1 uncultured Clostridiaceae bacterium | reverse complement strand
CAGGCAAATAAATGTTTGCCTGTTTTTAGTGGAATGTAAGTTCAATCCCTTTATAAACTTAGCTTATTTATACTATGATTTATCCATTGACAATCTCCCTAATATGGGGTTTATATTTGCAGGCTTCCGACTTATTAGCAGAATCCATATGCGTATAGTATTTTTTAAAAAGGAATTATAGGACTAGATATTATCAGGCCACCACTGGGTGGAGCAGGCAAGCGTAGAATTGGGCATAAAGGGGCCATATTGGGGCATATTATTAGCTAGGGGCTGGACATATTTCAATATCGAAATCTAGCTATGGATGATGGCGCCACTTGGTTGGCATATAAGTACATAGCGGGGAAAAGTCTATATTTTGTCATTTTATTTTCAAAAGAAAACCACTTGTTTTCATTACAAGTGGTTTTCGGTAAATGTACAGTGAAATATAAATTTAGCGTCTATAGGGCTGTTTATTTATTATTGTCGATATATTCAACAATACTTTTGACATCTTTGAAGTCCTCGGCTATTTCATCTGGAATTTCTATATCAAATTCATCCTCAATAGCCATAATAATTTCAACTGCATCTAAGGAGTCAGCATCTAAATCATCTGCTAATGATGTAGATAGGGTTATATCGTCTATATTGTCGACCCCCAATTGTTCTGCAATAATTTCTTTTACAATGTTCAAAGTCATAACTTCCCGGCTTGTAAAACATAGTTACAATCCGGATTTCACCTCCTTGAAAATAATGATTGTTTAAGTAGGGTTTACCCCCTTATTCAATGCTATGTTTTCTCCAATTAAAGTGAAAACTATGCATTATATAAAACATTGTGGACTATAATCCTGAAAATGTAAAGGATATTTTATAATTTTAGTTAATTTTTTAAGTTTTATACCAGTATTTGTAATACTATTTAACAGGATAGATTTATATAATAAATAGAGGCTACTTGTAATTAAACATTTTTAGGATATTATTATACTTTAATTTCTAAAGGAAGTAAATTTGCCATATTAATTTGTAGACTACAAAAAATAAAACTTACCCTGCAAAATAGTTTTTGACTAGAAATTTTTGAAAAAGGTTGTATGATAGAAGAAGAAGAAATCTTAGTATAAGAAAATATTGAATATATATAAAAAGTAGGTTATCCCATGGGGAAACAGGGGGGATTTTGCGAATGAAAGAAAAGGTAATAGGAATTTTAGGTGGAATGGGGCCTGAGGCATCCTGTGAAATTTTTAGAAGAATTATAAAAAACACACAGGCTAAAACTGACGCTGACCATATTAGGGTTATAATGGACAGCAATACAAAAATACCGGACCGTACAAGGGCTATTTTAAATGGGGGAATAAGTCCAGTTGATGAAATGATTAAGACCGCTAAAAATTTGCAGAATGCAGGGGCAGATTTTATAATTATTCCTTGTATGACAGCTCATTTTTTTATTGACATTGTCCAGAAGGTTATTGATATCCCAATAATAAATGCTTTATCAGAAACAAATAAATATATAAACGAGGGGTATCCTACCCTGACCGAAATTGGTTTGCTAGCCACATCTGGTACAATTGCAACCGGCCTTTTTCAAAATTTCTTAATAAATAAGAAAGTGATAACACCCGAGGAAAAAATACAGGAAAATCTTGTAATGAATACTATCTATGGTGTGAATGGGATAAAAGCAGGTAATACATCACCGGAAATAATAGAAACACTTGCTGGGGTTGTAGATGAATTAAAAGAAAAAGGAGCCAAGGGCATAATATCGGGTTGTACGGAAATTAGCTTGGTTATGAATCCAAAACTAATTGATATCCCCTTAATAGATCCCCTAACTGTTTTGGCAAGAAGGGCGATAGAGATAGCAAGGGCTTAGATTGTCGATATATAAGCAGACTTGTATACCTATATTGCTAGGGATCGAAGTCTAGTATAAAAAGTTGGATTTATTGATTATGGGGGGAAAGATTTTGATTTACCTGCATGAATATGGGAGTTTAAATTAAAAACGCCTAAAAGTTAGGGAATTTACCTGCTAAAATTATAGTAATAAAATTGCCCATATAAAATTTTAAATACGATATTGAAAACATAAAAATCGGAATTTTCCGCTCCTCTTTTAGTAGCATTCTATAGGGATATCTGGTATAATACAAGCGGGAAACAAGAAGTAATACCATAAACTTACACTTTTAAAAAAGACAGAAATAAATACCTTTAAACATAAGAGGGGAAGGGAAGAATTTGATAGAAATTTTCTTTGGACTGCTGGGTGGATTAGGTTTATTTTTATATGGTATGAATATTATGAGTACTGGGTTGCAGAAAACTGCTGGGGATAATTTAAAATCTATTATAGGTCTATTAACAACTAATAGGCTTATGGCTGTAATAGTTGGGACAGTGGTTACTGCAATTATTCAAAGTAGTAGTGCATCAACTGTTATGGTGGTTGGCTTTGCCAATGCAGGCATGATGAAATTGACCCAGGCGGTCGGAGTCATTATGGGGGCAAATATTGGGACAACCATTACGGCACAAATCATTACCTTTAGTATTGATAAATATGCACCAGTTATTATTGGGATTTCAGTTGCTATTTGGTTATTCAGTAGAAATAGGAAGATAAAACAATTGGCGGAGGCCTTTATTGGTTTTGGAATATTATTTTTAGGATTAAGGTTCATGGCTGATTCTCTAAGTCCCTTAAAGGAATATGAGGCTTTTCAAGAAATGTTGGTAAGCTTTGGAGGTTTTCCCATCTTAGGAATTTTG
>CAZUTD010000003.1:0-2331 GCA_964623185.1 uncultured Clostridiaceae bacterium | reverse complement strand
ATATTATTGGCCCTGGCTATGGAGGGTCTTGTACCCATCGAATCAGGATTGCCAATATTATTTGGTATAAACATGGGAACTACAACAACAGCAATTTTTTCAAGTGTTGGCGCCAATGTAACTGCAAAAAGGGCGGCGGCTTTCCACTTTATATTTAATTTTGTGGGTACCGTCATTTTTATGATATTTTTCCAAGGTGCAACATATAAAATTATCACATATTTAACACCCAACAATGTACCAAGGCAAATTGCAAATGCACATACCTTGTTTAATGTGACAAATACCCTAGTCCTATTACCTTTCTCTGGGATATTAGTTAAGATAGCTAAAAAGGTTGTACCAGGTGAGGATGAGTTTATCCATGGGATACAATATATTGATAATCGTATGCTTGAAACACCCTCCATTGCTATTGTAAGCGTTATAAAGGAAGCATTGCATATGGGGAATGTTACCAAAAAATCATTAAGAAATGCAGTAGAAGGATTTATTGAAAATAATCAAAAGAAGATAGATGAAACATTAAAATTAGAAAGAATAGTTAATGAAACTGAGCGAGAAATAGCATCATACCTAGTTAAATTATCCAATACGGATTTATCGCAGGACAATAGGGAAATAGTTTATGGCCTATTTAACGCAATTAACGATATTGAAAGAGTGGGAGACCATGCTGAGAATATAGCTGAATTAGCACAGTATAAAACTGATAATAAATTAATATTTTCTGATACAGCCATGGAGGAACTGGACAAAATTTCAACACTTGCATTAGGAGCCTATGCTAATGCCCTTGATGCGGTAAGGGACATGGATGAAAGCTTGGCTATGAAAGTCCTCGAACTGGAGGGAGAAGTGGATATTTTAGAAAGATCCTTAAGGGCAAATCATATTGAAAGATTAAGTAATAACAATTGTATTCCAGCTTCTGGGGTAGTATTTTTGGATGTAATAAGTAATTTGGAAAGAATTGCAGACCACGCTGCTAATATAGCTTTGGCGGTAATGGACAAAATGCATATTACAAAATAGAATAGATTAAATTATTGTAAATTAGAGCTTCTTTTTCGAAGCTTTATTTTTTTGCAATAAATTTTGTGGATGTTTTAGGGGTGGAGAATTAAATTGTATATTTAGAAGCTTAAAGGATAAAATAAGCATAGTTAAAATGCCTATAAATTTTGCTTGTCTATTTTTCAAATGCAATTGGACGGATAGCTAAGGCTAGACTAGATGAATTTTGTGGCCCTTATTCTATGTTTTTATTTTAAAATCAATTCTGTAGTAATAACCAGAATAGGGGGATTCGTCGGGCAGGGGCTATTACCCAGCGATTCAATTTGTTTTATGATTAATTATTTAAATTTTATTCTTGAAAGGGGTTAAATATGGAGGAGGAGACAAGACCACAATTAGTTATTATTGGCGGTGGGGAAGACAAATGCGCTGATAAGGAAATACTTAAGGAAATTGTTGAGATGTCGGGGAAGGATAGGGCAAACATATCGATAATTACAACAGCTACAACCTATCCGCATGAGGTGGGTGAGGAATATAAAAAAAGCTTCTTAGATTTGGGTGTCAATAGTGTGACTACCAACAATCTTGTAAGTAGAAAGGAAGCCAATCAAAAACAAATATTAGATAGCCTAGAGGGTATAGATTGTATATTTTTTACAGGGGGGGACCAGTTAAGAATATCCAGTATACTAGGAGGAACCGATTTTCATTACTATCTAAAAAAAAACTTACTAGGGGCCTAATTATAGCGGGTACAAGCGCAGGTGCTTCTATGATGAGTGAAGTTATGGTGGTGGAAGGCGATGATGAAGATGCACCTAGGAAGTGTACCATAAAAATGGCCCCAGGAATGGGATTTTTAAAGGGGGTAATTATTGACCAGCATTTTAATCAAAGGGGCAGGATTGGGAGGCTTTTAGGGGCAGTAGCACAAAATCCATATACACTGGGGGTAGGAATTGATGAAAATACGGGAATAGTTGTAAATAATAGACAAGAAATCAGGGTGATTGGTTCAGGTGTAACCACTATAATTGATGGAAAAAATATTGGGTTTACAAACATTTCCGAGCAATATCCCAATGAGCCCCTAGCAATAACCAATGTAAATATACATGTCCTACCAATAAGGTATAGGTTTGATTTAATAGATAGAAAGGCTATTATCCCCAAAAACTAATAGAAGATATTAAGGAGGATCGCAGATGAATCTAGTTAGGATAAAGGCATTCCCTGGTAGAAATATCTATGCTCATTTTCCGGTTATTAAAGTGGAATTAGATTTAGAGGGGTATGTTGATATACCTA
>CAZUTD010000002.1:19680-22401 GCA_964623185.1 uncultured Clostridiaceae bacterium | reverse complement strand
GGGGGAGTTTTTTTAACCTCTGTGGGGATTGGATTGGGAGCCCTCCTAACATCCTACCTGGATAAATTGATTTCTAATATAAATAGGAAGGATTTCAATAAAAAACAGGGCTATATTAAAACAGCTATACTAATAGGAATCGGTATTGCCCTGCATAATTTTCCTGAAGGTTTGGCTATTGGTTCGGGATTTGCGGCTCAAAACCGCCTGGGCGTAAATTTGGCAATTGTTATTGCCTTACACAATATGCCGGAGGGTATCGCAATGGTAGGGCCTATGAAGATGGGAGGGTATTCTAGCAGAAAATCCTTTGTCTGGACCCTGCTAGCGGGAATACCCATG
Organism: uncultured Clostridiaceae bacterium; assembly: GCA_964623185.1. Lineage (GTDB taxonomy): Bacteria > Bacillota > Clostridia > Peptostreptococcales > Natronincolaceae > CAYMGQ01. The sequence continues at coordinate 22,059 of CAZUTD010000002.1, read as the reverse complement.
GGGCTAGGGGCTTTTTTTGGAAAGATAATAGGGTCCTATGCTTATGGTCTTATAGGGGTATGTCTTGCCTTTGCCGGGGGAACCATGCTTTATATAACCTTTGGTGAAATGATTCCCCAGGGTAAGGAGATTTATGGGGGACCCATATCAAGCTTGTTTTCTGTTTTGGGTTTTATTATTGGTATGGCAATTTGTAAATGCCTTTAATTTGCCTGTTAAATAATAGGAAATTGGTATAGAATAAGAAGAAAATATCTTTATTTGAAGGTGATGATAAATGTTCCGGATATTATCATGGATCATTCGCTACCTATTTATTGGTCTTATCTATTATTTCATCTATCATATTATAAGACTGATTTATTTAGATGTCAGGCGGATTAATGAAATGCAAAAGAAGCAATTTAATAGCCCCTACTTGAAACTTGTCAATAGGAAGGAAAGTCTGGATTTTGATATCCAGGAATTCTACGATTTACAGGACCTTGTTACTATTGGCAGAAATAAGGAAAATGATATACAAATTATGGACAAGTTTATGTCCTCCCAACATGCTAAGATTACTATGGATGAGGGAGAATATTTCCTGGAGGATTTGGGGAGCGTCAATGGTACTTATTTAAACGGGACGGAAATTCAAGATGTGATAAAGTTAAAGACAGGTGATAGGATTGGCTTGGGCCAGGTGGAACTTTTGTTTGTAAAAGAGGTGGATTAGGTGAGACCTATAGGGATTTTGGTTATAATCAATGCTATGCTTTTCGGGCTTTTATATTTTTTGATAAAACCTCAAGATATATCTATCCTTGCTATTGGTGTGGTTTTGACCCTGCTTATTCTTATTACATATATTATTTTATTAAAGGGAAATATGGGGGACCCCTACTTGTTCCTCATTATTTCTATGCTATCGAGTCTAGGTATTGCAATGATTTATCGGCTTGACCCTATATATGGCTTTAGACAGATTACCTGGTATGGGGCCGGGGTTATCTTGTATTTTCTTAGCTATATCATATTTCGTTGGATTAAAGATTGGGACAAGTATATCTTCTTATACATTGCTTTCGGTATAATTTTGTTTTTATTAACTTTTATTATGGGGGATGTTACCAAGGGGTCTATTAATTGGATTAGGTTAGGGAGTTTTAGCTTTCAGCCATCCGAGATTATTAAATTAAGTTTTATTTTTTATATAGGGGCTTATTTTGCTTATCCTGAAAAACTGAAAAATATCTACTATTTTCTAGCCATAGCATACTTGCATATAGTATTTTTGATTTTGCAAAGGGATATGGGGATGGCTATGCTTTTCTATGGTGTTTTTATCAGTCTTTTCTATGTTTTTTATAAGGATAACAAGTTATTTTTATATAATTTAGCTACATCTATACTGATTGTAGTTTTTGGATACTATACTATGGGCCATGTCAGGGTTAGGTTTGAGGCCTGGCTCAATCCCTGGCAGGATATAGCAGGCAAGGGCTATCAAATAACACAATCTCTGTTTGCCATTGCTACAGGAGGTTTTTTTGGTACTGGATTGGGTTTGGGCCGGCCGGACTATATACCAGAGGTCCACACGGACTTTATTTTTTCTGCGATTTGTGAAGAGATGGGGATTTTTGGCGGAATTGCGGTGGTCCTCTTGTATTTTATTTTAATTTACCGGGGTTTTAAAATCAGCCTTACAATACAAAACACCTTTAGGAAAATTCTTGCCCTGGGTATTACTTTAACCTATACCTACCAAACTTTTGTAATTATAGGGGGAGTTATAAAGCTCATACCCTTGACGGGGATTACCCTGCCCTTTATTAGTTATGGGGGGAGTGCCTTGATTTCAAGTTTTATTGCTTTTGGAATATTGCAGGCCCTGTCGAAGAGGTCCATTGAGGTGGAGGAGTTGTTGGATAGTGGAGATTAATAAAAAGGTTATACATTTGCTGATACTGGCCTGTCTTTTATTTTTAAGTATAATTGGTTATTTGACCTATTTCCAGATTTTTGTTGCTGGAGATATTATTGACAACCCTTATAATAAGAGGCAGTGGGCTAGGGAGGACAGCACGCTAAGGGGCATAATATATGATAGGAATTCCCTTGTCTTGGCCGATAGTGACTTGGTGGAAGGCAAGCCTATTAGAAAATATCCTTATAACCAGCTATATAGCCATATTATCGGTTATAATTTTAAACAATATGGCCGTGCCGGCCTAGAAGCCTATTACAATCAAAATTTGATGAATTTAAATCCCGATGGGACAGTTGCAAAGATTTGGGAAGAGCTATCAGGAAATATTATTCAGGGAAATAATCTCATTTTAACAATTGACCATGAATTGCAAAAAACTGCTGAAAAACTCCTAGGAAACAAGC
>CAZUTD010000002.1:15334-19670 GCA_964623185.1 uncultured Clostridiaceae bacterium | reverse complement strand
TGGCCATGGTTAGTAAGCCCGATTTCAACCCTAATTCCCTGGTGGAGGATTGGGATGTCTTGGTAAATGATGAAAGGAGCCCTCTTTTAAATAGGGCCCTTTCCGGCCTATATGCTCCGGGTTCTGCATATAAAACTATCATTGCGGCCGGGGTTTTGGAAAATAGGAATATTATTGATGATAATTATAATTGTGAGGGTAGTATTCTTATTGATGGTTATACTCTTTCAGACTATAATGGTAAGGGGCATGGGCCAGTGGATTTAACAGAATCCCTGGTAGTTTCTTGCAATACTAATTTTGCTAGGATGACTGTGGATTTGGGAGAAGAGAAGGTAAAAGACTTATCAAATCGATTTTTTATGGGGCGGAAGATAGAGGGGGATTTACCCATTAAGCAAAGTCGATTTCCCCATGAGGAAAAGATAGGACCTACACAGCTGGCTGCTATCGGGATAGGCCAGGGGAAGATACTGGTAACCCCCATACATATGGCCTTGGTCGCGTCAACCTTTGCTAATGACGGTATCATGCCTAAACCCTATATAGTCAAAGAGATACAAAATCCTAAGGGCAGGGTCTTGGAAAGAAAAACAGGAACGGGAACTAGGATTGTTTCACATGAAATAGGCCAGGAAGTCAAGGCTATGATGATAGAAGCTGTACAAAGGGGTACAGGAAATAGGGCCTCCATACCAGGAGTGGTCGTGGGTGGAAAAACTGGAACAGCACAAAATGAAAGTGATAAGGATCATGCCTGGTTTATAGGATTTGCCTCCAATGATAAGACCCATGTAGGGGTAGCGGTCATACTGGAAAAAGAGGGGCAAAGCGGTGGAGTTGTTGCTGCACCCATAGCGGGACAAATCCTAAAAGAGGCTTTACGAAGGAGTGGGGACATTTGATGGAGACATTAATAATTGAAATTGATAGTGAAAATATTGATGAGGGAAAACTTGAAGATGGTGGTAAAATATTAAGAAATGGCGGTATAGTAGCCTTTCCAACCGAAACAGTCTATGGTTTGGGGGGGAATGCTCTGGATGTGGCGGCCGTTGAAAAAATTTTCATTGCCAAGGGGAGACCATCGGATAATCCTCTGATAGTACATATTGCCAAATTAGAAGATATTACACCCCTAGTGAAAAATGTTTCTGAAGAGGCCTGGAAGGTGATGGAATACTTTTGGCCAGGGCCCTTGACTCTTGTCTTAGAAAAATCAGACCTTGTACCGGAAATCATCACGGGGGGCCTATCTACAGTGGCAATCAGGATGCCCTCCCACCCCATTGCAAAAAGACTTATTGAGATAGCGGGGGTCCCTGTGGCTGCTCCGAGTGCAAATATTTCTGGCAAACCCAGTCCTACCAGGGAAGAACATGTGCTAAAGGATTTGAATGGTAAGGTAGATGCCATTATTTTGGGAGGAAGTTGTGATGTTGGCTTGGAGTCAACGGTTGTGGATATGACGAGTGAAATACCCCTTATCCTAAGGCCCGGGGGTCTTACAAGGGAGAGGCTCCTGGAAGTCTTGCCAAGGTTAGACATGGATATGGGGCTGGGGGGCGAAGATATGCCTGTGCCCAAATCACCGGGTATGAAGTATACCCATTATGCACCCAGGGCCAGGGTGTATATTATCCAGGGTGATAGGGGTAAAACTATTGAAAAAATTAAGCAATTAAGGAAAGATTATAGTGAAAAGGGCAAAAAAGTGGGTATTATTTGTTTTGATGAAACTTTTAATAAATATTCAGGAAGTATAGTTAAATCTATGGGGACCAGGGCTGATATGAAAACTATAGCTGCCAACCTTTTTAAGGTTTTACGAGATTTTGACGAAACTGATGTGGATATTATTTTGGCCGAGGCGATAGAGGAAAAGGAATTAGGCCAGGCTATAATGAACAGGATGATAAAGGCGGCAGGCCATAGGATTTTGAAAGTATGATTATGAAATCATTAATTTTATTTTAATTTGGAGGTTGCTTTAAAAATGAAATCAATATTATTCGTTTGTACAGGTAATACCTGCCGCAGCAGTATGGCAGAAGCCTTATTCAAGGATTTGTTGGCTGAAAAAGGATACGATTTGGAGGTCCTATCTGCTGGGACCCATGCTATGACAGGGGGTAAAGCCGCCCATAATGCAAAAGAGGCCATGGGTGAAAAAGGTTTATCACTAGAGACTCATATAACCCAGGCTTTAAGCAGGGAATTGATTGAAAAAGTGGATTTGATTTTAACTATGACTAAAAATCATAAGGAAAATGTAGAATTTTTAGTTCCCGAATCCAGGGGAAAGGTTTTTACATTAAGAGAATATGTACAAGATAAAAACACATGGGGGGGTAGATTGGATATAATGGATCCTTTTGGCCAATCTATTGAAGTTTATCGACAAAGTGCTGGAGAAATCGAGGAAAAATTAATGGCTAATCTACAAATTAAGGAAAAAACTCTTTGGGGACTAGGAGGTAAACTGTAAAGAGTATAGAATTTTCAATAGGGACTTGCCATCATTATCTTGATTGGAGGGACTTAGATAATTACCTAGTGCAAATAATATGGACAAGGACAATAATGGAGGTGAAGTAATGAAAATTGCTATAGGGAGTGACCATGGCGGTTATCAGTTAAAAGAAGTGGTAAAAAAACATTTATTGGATAAGAATATAGATGTAAAGGATTTCGGCACATATTCCGAGGATTCATGTGATTACCCGGAATTTGGCCAGGCTGTGGGTGAGGCGGTAGCTGGGGGCCAGTATGATAGGGGCATAGTTATCTGTGGGACTGGTATAGGCATTTCTATCTCTGCTAATAAGGTTCCGGGTATCCGGTGTGCTTTAGTTGGGGATTGTTTTTCGGCAAGGGCTACAAGGGAACATAATGATTCTAATGTTTTGGCTCTTGGGGCAAGGGTTATGGGCCCTGGCTTGGCCTTGGAGATTTTAGACATATGGTTAAATACAGACTTTCAAGGTGGTCGTCACCAAAACAGGATTGAAAAAATTGTTGATATTGAAAGGAAATATTCAATATAATTTAATAAAAGTGATGGGGGGCGTGATTATGGGTAGGGTTGTAACCTTTGATCATCCATTGATTCAGCATAAAGTAACTTTGATAAGAGATAAAAACACAGGCTCTAAGGATTTCAGAGACCTGGTCAAGGAAGTTTCCTTGTTGATGGGCTATGAAGTTACCAGGGATATACCCCTGGAAGAGGTTGAAATTGAAACACCTGTTGCCACTACAAAGGCAAAAATTATATCTGGGAAAAAGCTGGGGATTATACCTATTTTAAGGGCAGGTTTGGGTATGGTAGATGGGATTTTGCAATTGATACCCACAGCCAAGGTAGGTCATATAGGGCTTTATAGGGACCCTGAGACACTGGAGCCAGTCGAATACTACTGCAAGCTTCCTTCGGATGTAGGGGAAAGGGAGCTGATAGTATTAGACCCTATGTTGGCAACTGGGGGGTCTGCTAAGGCGGCTATACAGTTTTTAAAAAATCGGGGGGGAACAAATATAAAATTGGTGTGTATAATTGCAGCCCCTGAAGGAATTGAGGCCATTCAAAAAGCGCATGAAGATGTGGATATATATGTAGCTGCTATCGACAAAAAATTGAACCAAGATGCCTATATTGTACCGGGACTAGGAGATGCAGGCGACCGTTTATTTGGCACTAAATAAATAAAATATGGGCTAAAGGGGGGCATGGCTGAAATATGAGAAAATATTTTTCTGATATTTTAGCCAGGGCCCTTTTTTTGTTAAAAAGAAAAACAAAAATGACACTTGAAAAAATAAAATTGCATGATATACTATAATAGTCGTTAAAAAATGGCTTATATGCCCATATATAAAGAAAAAGGAAAGAAGTAATGCAAGATGGGATACAAAAAGTACCAATTGCATGAAAAGAGGGAAAACTATACAATGGATATAATAAGTTTGCTTATTGTCCCTAATAGGAAATTTTGGAGGTGTGAAAATGTATAAAGTTGACTTGAATAGCGACATCGGCGAAAGTTTTGGAATTTATAATTTGGGCCTGGATGAAGAGGTGATTGAGAGGATTTCATCCGCAAATATTGCCTGTGGATGGCATGCTGGTGATCCTGTAATTATGGAGAAGATTGTTACCATAGCTGCTAATAATAATGTAGAAATAGGAGCCCACCCGGGCTATTTAGATTTAATGGGTTTTGGAAGAAGGGAAATGGTGGTAACATTCGAGGAAGCCAAGGCATATAGCAAATATCAAATAGGAGCCCTATGGGCTTTTGTAAGAGGTAAGGGAAAAGAATTGCAGCATGTAAAA
>CAZUTD010000002.1:1459-15324 GCA_964623185.1 uncultured Clostridiaceae bacterium | reverse complement strand
GGGCTTTATATAATATGGCAGCAAAGAACCCCAATTTGGCAAGGGCCATTGCTGAGGCAGTATATGAGGTGGATAAGGACCTAATCTTGGTGGGTCTTGCCAATAGCGAGTTAACCAAGGCTGGTAAGGATATAGGGCTTAAGGTGGCAAATGAGGTATTTGCTGATAGGGCCTACAACCCCGATGGGACACTGGTTTCCAGAAAGATTGAGGGGGCTGTTATCCAGGATACTGAAATTGCAATAGGAAGGGTTGTCAGGATGGTAAAGGAAGGAAAGGTTGAGGCTATTAATGGGGAAGATGTAGAAATAAAGGCCGATACCATATGTGTCCATGGAGATAATCCAAAGGCAGTTGATTTTGTGGATAAGATTAGGTTGACCTTAGAAAAGGAAGGGGTTCAACTAATCCCCATGAAGGAATTTATTAAGTAGATAATTGGAGGAGAAGAGGATGATTAAGGAAAAGACAAAAAATGCAAATCTTGGGGTCTTGTTGGGGGCGGCCTTTTTAATGGCAACTTCGGCTATTGGACCGGGTTTTTTAACCCAGACGGCAACTTTTACAGAAGGATACTTAGCTAATTTTGGTTTTGTTATTTTAGTTACTATTGTGTTGACTTTTGGTGTCCAATTAAACATATGGAGAATTATTGGCGTGTCGGGTATGAGGGGGCAGGATATTGCCAACAAGATTTTACCGGGACTGGGATTTTTCATAGCTGGTCTGGTAGCCTTGGGTGGGCTTGCCTTTAATATAGGTAATGTTGGCGGGACAGCCTTGGGTTTAAATGCACTTTTAGGTTTGGATATTAAATTAGGTACAATTATAGCGGGCGTTGCGGGTATAGTAATATTTTTAGCCAAGGATGCAGGGCCAGTGATTGACAAATTTACCAGGATTTTGGGTGGCCTAATGATTGTCTTGGTAGCCTATGTAACTTTTTCTACCAATCCGCCTGTGGGTGAGGCTTTAGCAAAAACAGTCAGGCCGGATGACATTAAGAACTTGATATTCCCAATTATAACCTTATTAGGGGGGACTGTTGGGGGTTATATCACTTTTGCAGGTGGACACCGTTTGATTGATGCTGGAGTCACTGGGAAAGAAAATATAGATGAAATCACCAAAAGTTCTATCATGGGTATAAGTATAGCTTCCATTATGAGGATTCTTTTATTCTTGGCTATTCTAGGTGTAGTTACAAAGGGTCTAGCCCTGGATTCATCAAATCCGGCTGCATCAGCATTTTTACATGGTGCGGGAAGTTTGGGTTATAAATTCTTTGGTATTGTTTTATTTGCTGCCGGTATTACTTCGGTTGTTGGGGCTGCTTATACATCAGTATCATTTTTAAAAACATTGAATACAACAATTGCAAAATATGAAAATTATTTTATTATTGGCTTTATAGCTGCATCAACTATAATTATGACCTTTATAGGCCAACCTGCAAAATTATTGGTTTTAGCGGGATCATTAAATGGGTTGATTTTACCAATAACCTTGGGAACCATTTTGCTGGCTTCGAAAAGAAAGGACATTGTGGGAGATTATAAACATCCTACATGGTTATTGGTATTTGGAATTATAATTGTTTTTCTTACTGCTTACGGTGGTTGGGTATCATTACAAAACATCAAAAATTTAATGTAATAAATAAGAATTAAATTGAAATATCCCCGCTTGTTAGGTGCTGTATTCTATTTCAACTTGTTTGCTGGGGATTGAATCTACTGGTAAAACTCTTGGATGGCGGATAAGCCTTTATTAAGAGACGGGATTTTTACTAAGACTTGATAGATTTTTTAACATTGGAGGAATTTCTAATGCATGAAAAAACAAGGTATTTAATGGCGGGTGACAAGGCCTTGGTAATGGAGTTTGGCAACAGGATTTCTGGAGAAATAAACAATAAGATTAGGTCAATGGTTGCCGCTATTGAAAGTCTTAATATCAGGGGTCTTGTGGAATTAGTGCCTACTTATCGGTCCCTAATGGTACATTATAATCCCCTTGAAATAGGTTATGGGGACTTGATGGGGAAATTGGCTGATTTGGAGGGCCAATTGGCCAGCATAGAGTTACCCTTGCCGGAAGTGATTGAGATACCGACCTTGTACGGTGGTGAAATGGGGCCTGATATTGAAAAAGTTGCCAGCCATAATGGATTAAGTGTGGAAGAGGTAATTGAAATACATACTGGTGGGGAATATTTGATTTATATGCTTGGATTTACGCCGGGCTTCCCCTATCTGGGTGGGATGGACGAAAGGATTGCTACGCCCAGATTAGAGTCACCAAGGACTAGGATTCCGGGTGGTTCTGTTGGGGTTGCTGGAAGCCAAACAGGAATTTATCCCATGGATAGCCCGGGGGGTTGGCAATTGATTGGAAGAACCCCCCTCCCCCTATACAATCCAGAAAGTGAGATGCCTATTTTATTAAAGGCAGGAAATTACCTGACTTTTAAGAGTATAGGTGAGGCTGAATATAGGGAAATCCAGGATGCAGTAAAAAACGGCCTATATGACTATAAAACCTATCCTAAGGGAGAGGGGGAACACCATGGCTAAGATTAAGATAATTAAACCTGGTTTATTGACAAGCGTTCAGGATTTAGGCAGGCATGGTTACCAGCAATATGGAGTTTGTGTTTCGGGAGCCATGGACCATGTTTCTGCTAGGTTAGCAAATATATTGCTTGGAAATGATGAGGGGGAAGGGCTTTTGGAGCTTACTATGCTTGGACCCCAAATAGAGTTTTCTGACCCCATGGTAATTGCTATTACAGGTGGGGATTTGCAGGCTACAATTAATGGTTTAGCTGTCAAGATGAACAGGAGCCTAAGGGTGAATTCCGGTGATAAGCTTGATTTTAAGGGTATGAAGGCAGGATGCAGGGCCTATATTGCTTTTGCGGGTGGGATTGATGTCCCCCTAATTATGGGGAGTAAGTCCACCTATACAAGGGGCAATATGGGGGGATATAAAGGAAGGGCTTTGAAGGCTGGGGATGTTTTAAGCATTAATAAACCGTCTCAGCCAATGGACACATTAGTTGGCAGGGAGATAGGGGAATGTTTTTATGAATATACTGATGATATTGAATTAAGGGTAGTTTTGGGACCCCAAGAAGATGCTTTTACAGAAGAGGGGATAAAAACATTTTTCAACTCTAGCTACATGGTTACCAACGAATGTGACAGGATGGGTTACCGGTTAGAGGGGGAAAAAGTAGATCATAAAGAAGGCGGAGACATTATATCAGATGGGATTGCTATGGGGGCAGTGCAAATTCCCAGCCATGGTCAACCTATTATTATGATGGCGGACCGGCAGACAACAGGTGGTTATACTAAGATAGCTAATGTAATAACTGTTGATTTACCCAGGGTGGCCCAGGCAAAACCGGGAGATAAAATAAGCTTTAAACGGGTATCTCTAGATGAGGCCCACATCTTGTTAAGGGATTTGGAAAATAAAATTGCCCAATCCAAGATAAATTGTGATAAGACAGTTGGGGAAATTTTAAGCACTAGACAATTTAAATTAAAAATCAATGGGAAGGCTTATGATGTAATGGTTGAGGAATTGAAAAACTATTGACAAGCCTATAAGAATAATTTAATATATCAATATAAGGAAATTAAAGCATGATTAGGATATTAGTGAAAATGAAATTATGTGAATAAAAAGCCATGATAAGAAGTAGTAAGGATAGGCATTCTTTTACAGAAAGTTCCCGTTAGATGAGAGGGGCATTAGAGGATATCCTGAACACATCTTGGAGCTATGCGCTGAACCCCTAGGGCAGTAGGCTGCATCGGTATATTAGCACCCGTTATTGTGCTTGGGGTATAAGCAAGATTAATTTTGCCGTACCTTGTAAGATTGGCATTGTGAAATGCTGATAAAAAGAGGTGGGAACACGTGAGTATAACTTTCGTCCTCTGGCTTGATGCTAGAGGCGGAAGTTTTTTTATTTGGAAATTTAATTAGATGAAAAAACTATGGGAGCTAGGGAGGATGATAAGATGAAGATTATTAAGAAGGCCAATGAAAGAACTATTAGGGAGCAAAAAGATTTGGTAACTGGTGTAGGGAAGATTATAGAAGAAGTAAGAAATAGGGGAGATGAGGCCCTAATAGAATACAATATTAAATTTGACGGAAATACTAGACAAATTCTTAGGGTATCAAGGGAAGAGATAGATAAGGCCTATAAAGAAGTGGATTCCGAGATTATGGAGGCCCTGAGGGTAGCGGCAAAGAATATTGAGGCCTTTGCTAAGATGCAGAGGGCCACAATTGGGGAAATAGATGAAAGGGAGGTCTACCCAGGAGTTTATTTGGGCCACCGGGCTATACCTATAGAAGCGTGTTGCTGTTATGTGCCGGGTGGGGGCTATCCCTTGTTTTCAACTGCCCTGATGTTGGCAATACCGGCCAAGGTAGCGGGAGTAGAGAGGATAACAGCTTGTTCCCCAACAATGAAGGGGACGGATAAAATTAACCCTGTAACCTTGGTTGCAATGGATATGGCTGGGGTGGAGGAAATATATGCCTTTGGTGGTGCCCATGCCATAGCTGCTTTTACCTATGGGACCGACCAGATAAAACCTGTAGATATAATAGTTGGGCCGGGAAACCAGTATGTTACAGAGGCTAAGAGGCAGTGTTACGGGGCGGTTGGGATAGATTTTATTGCAGGGCCTAGTGAAGTCCTTATTATTGCGGATGAGACGGGGAGACCTGAAATTATTGCAGCAGACCTGTTGGGGCAGTCGGAGCATGACCTGATGGCAAAGGGAATCCTAATAACTACTGACCAAACCTTGGCTGAAAAAACTGTAATAGAGGTTGAAAAACAGCTTGCTGATTTGACCACCTCGGAAATTGCAAGGAAATCTTGGGAGGAAAATGGGGAAATAATCCTGGTTGAAAGCTTGGAAGAGGCCTGTGATTTGGCAAATAAATATGCCCCTGAGCATCTGGAATTAATGGTTAATAATTATAAAGAGCTTTGCCAACAACTACGGAATTACGGGTCCCTGTTTATTGGGGAAATGTCAGCAGAAGTTTTTGGCGACTATGTATCAGGAACCAACCACACCCTGCCTACTTCGGGAGCAGCCCGGTATACGGGAGGGGTATGGGTGGGTAGTTTTATAAAAATCTCCACCCACCAGAGAATGACAAAAGAGGCAATGCAATCCTTGGGTCCTATAACATCCTTATTGGCCAGGGCTGAAGGCCTGGATGCCCATGCCAATGCCGCTGATATAAGGTTGACTTGTGAATCTAGTAAAAAAGTATTATAATATATAATTGGCAATGAAAATATTAAGTTTTAGTTACATTTACAGAAATATTAATATTTCTGTGGTATGATAGAAATAATGATATAGGACAGGGGTAAGGGGTTGAAGAATATGCGACCATCATGGCAGGAATATTATATGGAAATGGCAGAGGTGGCAAAAAAACGATCCACCTGTATGCGGAGACAAGTAGGTGCTGTAATAGTAAAAGACAAAAGGATTTTGGCCAGTGGTTATAATGGAGCCCCAAGCGGTTTACCTCATTGTAGGGAAACGGGTTGTTTGAGGGAGCAATTAAATGTTCCTTCTGGTGAAAGGCATGAGCTTTGCAGGGGATTACATGCTGAGCAAAATGCCATCATCCAGGCTGCCTTACATGGGGTGAGAATTAAGGGTTCTACCCTATATGTAACCCATAAACCCTGTATAATTTGTAGCAAGATGATGATTAATGCCGGCATAAAAAAGATAGTTTATAAGGGTGATTATCCGGATCCTCTATCAGAAAAGATGTTAGAGGAGGCTGGAATTATAGTTGAACAATTTGGCCATAATTTAAGCTAGCTCTTAGAATGGAGTGGAACAATGGATTACTATATATTAGCGTTTGTTATAGCAATGGCTCTTTCTTATATTTTGACACCCTATGCTGAAAAAATTGCCTATAGAACAGGGGCTATAGATGTACCCGAAGATAATCGAAGAGTGCATGAAAAACCAATCCCTAGATTAGGAGGCTTGGCTATTTATGCTAGCTTTGTCATTGCTAGCTTTATTATGGCTATAGTATCCCGTGGGTTTTTAAATATAAACAAAGGACATTTAGGCATTTTTGCAGGTGCGACGGTTATTGTCCTGGTTGGTATGGTTGATGATTCAAAACAAATATCTGCAAAGGTAAAACTTTTAGGACAAATCATAGCTGCATTGATTGTAGTTTATAGTGGTGTTAGGATTGAGTTTGTTACCAATATTTTAAATAGGGCAACGGGTATGTCCCAACTAAAGGGATTGAGTATACCTGTTACAATATTTTGGATAGTGGGTATTACAAATACTGTAAATTTAATAGATGGGCTTGATGGTTTAGCTGCCGGGGTGTCGTCCATAGCAGCCCTGTCATTGGCCTATGTAGCTTACCTAAACTATGAGGCTTCAGCGGGTATTGTGGTATTACTGGTCATATTGGCTGGTTCTCTCATAGGGTTTTTACCCTATAATTTTAACCCAGCACAAATTTTTATGGGGGATACGGGGTCTTTACTGGTAGGCTTCATTTTAGCTACTGTATCGGTTGAGGGAGTTATTAAGAGTGCTACAACCATCGCTGTAGCAATACCAGTCCTGGCACTGGGTGTACCAATTTTTGATACAACCTTTGCTATTATTAGGAGGGTGGTTAACGGCAGACCCATTATGGAGGCGGACAAGGGCCATCTCCATCATAGGTTATTGGACCAGGGTCTAAGTCAAAAACAAACGGTCTTAATTTTGTACTTTATTAGTATGTTATTTGGTGCCAGTGCAATTGTGATTTCTGATACTAGCAAATTAGGTGCTTATTTGATATTGATTGCTGTTTCTTTTGGGGTTCTCATGGGTGCCTTGAGGATTGGACTAGTCAAAAAAGCCCAAGAGGGAAAGGCAAATTCATAAGCAAGATCTTTTAGGAGTATTTTAAACAGAATTTTTGTATATTTTCATATATACCTTAATTCTGTTTTTTATTTTCATATGATTGTATAATAGGAAGAATTTATTATACATGCTATCATTTCCGCAAGCTAGCTAGTAAAGGGGGGATATAATCGTGAAAGGCAGTATCTTGATGGAGGTAAGGCAAGTTAGCAAAATTTATACTATGGGACAGGTGGAGGTAAAGGCGGTTAAAAATATAAATCTTGACTTATACAAGGGCGAATTTGTCGTGATATTGGGACCTAGCGGGTCAGGTAAAAGCACCCTTTTAAATGTTATAGGGGGTATGGATACACCGACACAAGGCAAGGTGTTTATGGAGGGTGAGGAAATCACCAGGTATGATGACAAAATGCTGACGATTTATCGCAGGGATAAGATAGGCTTTGTCTTCCAGTTTTATAACCTAATGGCAAACCTAACTGCTAGGGAGAATGTTGAGTTGGCAACAGAAATTTGTAAAAATCCCCTGAATATAGATGAAGTCCTAGAGGCAGTAGGTTTAGGTGAAAGAAAAGACCATTTTCCATCCCAGATGAGTGGGGGAGAACAGCAAAGGGTAGCCATAGCTAGGGCAGTGGCAAAAAATCCTGCCCTATTGCTATGTGATGAGCCAACGGGGGCTTTAGATTTTGAAACTGGTATTAGGATGCTGTCTTTGCTGCGAGAGGTCAATAAAAAATATAATATGACCCTTGTTGTTATTACCCATAATACACCAATAGGAAAAATGGCAGATAGGGTAATAAGGATGCGAAGTGGTGAGCTTGTTGAAATTGTGTCTAATGAAAACCCCATAAATCCTGAAGGGATTGAGTGGTAATGAAAAAGCTGAATATAAGATTATTAAGGCTGATTAAAAACTCCAGGGGTCAGGTTATTTCTACAGTTGGAATAGTCGCTTTGGCCATAATCGTCTATGTGTCTATGAGTATGATGAGCGATAATTTATACGATAGTATTTATCAATATTACGATATTACAAATTTTGGAGATGTATTGATAGAGGTTACAAAAATACCTAGGGCTGGGGTTGAAAAATTACATAATATAGAAGGAGTAAAAATGGTTCAGGCCAGAATCAGCAGTGATGTGCCACTTAGGGTAGAGGATCCGGAGGAAAGAGTAAGGGTAAGAATAGTTTCCCTCCCTAATGAAGAGGACATTATAAATAATATTTATACAATAGATGGGAGTGGGCCCCAAGGAAAAGGCAAAGCTGTAGCAGTGCTCCAGCAGTTTGCTGATGCCAGAGATATTAAATTGGGAGACAGGATTGTAGCATATATTGGTGGCAGGGACTACACCTTGGATGTAGGTGGAATTGTAGGAAGCCTTATTGCCGGCACCGGAAAGCTTTGGAGTTGTTTATGTAACAGAAGACTTTGCCCAGTCTGTTTTGGATTATCAGGGAAGTTATAATGAGCTAATGATTAAAATTGACGGTAGGTATTTTGAGCGATTAGACAGTATTATCGAGACTCTGGAGGAAGAGCTGGACAAGTATGGTGTAAAGAGAAGTATCAAAAGGGAGGACCAGCTAAGCCATAGTCTTATGATGCAGGAAGTAGACCAGTTGAAAACAATGTCAAGGGCAATTACTTCTATATTTCTTTTGGTGACAATGGTGATAATAAGCATTATGTTGTCCAGGCTTGTGAGGAATGATAGGATTTCTATCGGGGTAATGAAGGCTATAGGCTACAGTAATGGAGAAGTTTTATCCCATTATATTAAATTTGCACTATTTATTGGCTTGGTGGGGTCAATAATCGGAATCCTTGTCAGCCTACCTGTTTCAATTGGCTTGACCAAATTGTTTATTGTCTTTATGAATATTCCTATGTTAAAAACGAAGGTATACTATAGGTATATTGTTCAAGCTATCCTCTTAATTAGTTTTTTTTCTTGCCTATCGGGTTTAATTGGATCAAGGGATGTGTTAAAAATTATGCCCGCCGATGCCATGAGGCTTGAGCCACCAAAAACGGGGGGAAGAATTTGTTTGGAAGGAGTCGGGTTTTTCTGGACCAGACTTAGTTTTAGCTGGAAAATGGTTATTAGAAATATATTCAGAAACAGGAGAAGGAGTGCTTTTTTAGTTCTGGGTATTGCATTAACATTTGGAGTTATTATGGTGCCCGTATTTATGTCAAATGTGTGGAATAATATGTTCAAATTACAATATGAGGAATTTCAAACTATGGATTATAATATTGATTTTACCAGGCCCATGGACATGGGTGTACTTAGAGAAATAGGGCAAATAATTGATGTGGATTATATGGAAGCTAAAATGGAAATGCCCCTTGAATTGAGATACGGATGGAATAAAAAAATAGTTAATGTAATTGGGATAACAGGAAATACCCAATTTTATAATTTTGAAAATATTTCGGGAGGGCGTGTAAATTTGTCTGAAGATGGGATGCTCATTCCAAAGAGGCTGGCTAATATCTTAGGGGTAGGGGTGGGAGATGTAATACAGGCAAAAAACTTTTTACCCAATAAAGAGGATACATATATTGAGGTAGGAGGAATTATTGAGCAATATTCGGGGATGAATGCTTATATAGATATAGGAACAATGAATAATTTGCTGGGTGAAAGAAATGTAATAACTGGGGTCCTGCTTGATTCAGGGGATGAAGTTACAAGTAAATTACGGGATGTAAAAAATATTAGGCAGGTAGAGTCGAAGGCCGATATGATTAACAGTTTGATGGAATTTATGGGCATGATATTTATGTCTATGACAGTGCTTATAGGTTTTGGCGGTGCTTTGGGCTTTGCCATAGTATATAATATAAGTCTTATTAGCATAAATGAAAGAATCTTAGAATTTTCTTCCCTTAGGGTTCTGGGGTTTAATAAAAGCGAAATTTTCAGGATGATTACAAGGGAAAATGTTTTGATGACTATATTGGGAATACTTTTAGGAATACCCGTGGGCTATGGTATGTGCGCAGGGCTAGCATCATCTGCCTCGACAGACTTATACAGTATTCCAATGATGATAAATGTGAGGGACTACATGACGGCTGCATTTATCACAATTTGTTTTATAGTTATAGGCCAGTTGGCAACATCAAGAAAAATCCAGCACTTAAATTTCATGGATGCCTTGAAAAATAGGGCAACATAATTTGACAAACATAAGTTATCCTAACCATATAGGGGGGTTCTGCTATGAAAAAGAAAATTATTGGGCTTTCACTTATTTTTCTTATTATTATCCTATCAGGATTTTGGCTTGTCAATAAAACTAGGACTATCGATGTTGAGACTATAGCAGTAAAGACGGGAAATATAAGAAAAAGTGTGGAGGAAGTAGGCGTAGCTAAAACTAGGACCAGTATTAGCATTTTTAATTCGCTGGGTGGAAAGATTGCAGAAAGGCTGGTAGAGCTAGGGGATTATGTTGAGCAAGGGGATGTTTTGGCAATAATTGATAGTGAAGATTTGGATCAGGAGATAAATAAATTGGAAAGCCAACAATCAGCCCTTATGGCCAAGTACAAGGAAAGCCTTTCTTTGGCAGATAGCAGGGAAATTCAAAAAATGGAACTACAATTAGATGTTCATGAGAAAAGGCTTGCAGAGATGGAAGAAAGAAGAGAAGCTAACAGAATCCTATATGAGGCAGGTGCAATTAGCTCCCAGGAATATAAGAATATAGTTACAGAAACGGAAATAGCTATGATTCAAAGAGATAGCATTATGCTAGATTTGGAATTGCTTAAGAATCCTGACCTGGAAAATATGAAAATTCAGTTTGAGGAAGAAATCTACCAATTGGATATTGAATTAAGGGACCTGCAAAAGAAGAAAGAGGAAAGCCTTATTGTATCTCCTGTAAACGGGACCGTAGTAGAGCTTGATGCTGAATTGGGCAGTTACTTGCAACCTGGTATGGCGCTTGCTAAAATTGGTGATTTGGAAGATTTATATATAGAAAGTGATATACTGGTAGGAGAGATAGGGGATGTCAGCATAGGCAGACTTGTAAAAATTTCGCACAAGGACCTAAATATTCAGGATGTCAGGGGAAGTGTAAGCAAAATTTATCCTGGCGCTTTTAGTCAAATTTCGGACTTGGGGATTGAGCAAAAAAGGGTTAAGGTTGAAATTGATATTGAGGAAGCTGTAAAAGGGATAGGCCCTGGCTATGACCTAGATATCGAAATCATAACCCACAGCAAGGACGGTGTTTTATTAATTCCATCAAGTGCAGTATTTGAATATAGGGGCAAGGACCATGTTTTTATTAATGTAAACAAGACTGCAAGCTTAAAAGAAATTGTAAGGGGTATCAAGGATAAAAAATATGTTGAAGTAATTTCAGGCCTGGAGATGGGTATGGAGGTAATAGTGTCACCAGGATCTGAATTAAAGGAAGGTATAAAAATTTCACCAAAAAGTTGGAATGCACCAGAAAGGGAGTAGTTAAATGAAGACAAAGAAGGTTATGTCAATATTTGGAACAAGGCCAGAGGCTATAAAAATGGCACCTTTGGTAAAAAAACTAGAAGAATCCGAGGATTTTGAATCTATTTTATGCGTTACAGCCCAACATAGGCATATGTTGGATATGGTATTAGACTTATTTGATTTAAGGGCTGATTATGATTTAGATATTATGGAGCATGGCCAGAGCATATCTGATATTACCGTAAAAGTTTTGAAGGGCATGGAGGATATTTTGCAAAAAACCAAGCCCGATATTGTCCTGGTTCACGGTGATACCTCTAGCACTTTTGTAGGGGCCTTGGCTGCTTTTTATCAGCAGATACCTGTTGGCCATGTCGAGGCAGGCCTGAGAAGCGGGAATATTTATTCGCCTTATCCGGAGGAAATGAACAGGAAACTCACTACTAATTTAGCAGACCTGTATTTTGCTCCGACAAAGGGGAATTATAATAACTTAATAAAAGAAAACATTGATAAAAATAAAATATTTATTACCGGTAATACTGTTATAGATGCTTTATTAGAGGTTGTAAAAGATGATTATGTTTTTGAAACAGAAATTCTCAATAATATAGATTATGCCAATAAAAAGCTTATTGTTATGACCTGCCACAGGAGGGAAAATTGGGGACAACCCATGGTGGATATTTTTGAAGCTGTAGCAGAAACTGCAAAGGAAAATAAAGATGTGGAGATAGTTTTTCCAGTACACCTAAATCCTAAAATCAGAGAATTGGCACAAAAAATCATGGGGGATGTAGAAGGGATTCATTTAATAGAGCCCATGGACTACCAACCTTTTGCAAATCTTATAAATAAGGCCTATTTTATTTTGACGGATTCCGGCGGTATTCAGGAAGAAGCACCTGCTTTGGGGAAACCCATCTTGGTCCTGAGGAGGGAAACTGAAAGACCTGAAGCAGTGGAGGCAGGAACGGTAAAAATTGTGGGTGTGGACAAGGGGATTATTAAAAAAGAGATAAATAATTTGTTATTAAATAAGGAAGAGTATTTAAAAATGTCACATGCCGTTAATCCATACGGGGATGGAAGGGCATCCGATAAAATTATAGAATCACTAAGGACATATTTTGGCCTAAGGTAGATTTAATTACATGATTTGGAAGAAGAGATGGGTGGGTGTGGCGAAAAATTAAATAAATTGTAAAAAGATGAATAAAAATTGCATTTTACTATTGCAAAAAAATCAAAAACCGTTACAATGGTATGGGGAATGGGGATTAGTGATTAAATAAATATACATTGGTAATTATCATTATACAAAAATAAATATTTTAACTTGGTGAAAACACAGAGATATAATGCCTGCTAAGTAACCAGAAACATATTTATACAGGGGCAAGGGTATATAATAATATCTTTCAATTAATAATAATGATATAATCCCATTATTCTATTGCAAAAAAACACAAAATGTTTTAAAATAGTCTAGATAGACAAAAAACATAAGTGCAAATAATAATTTATATATGGAGAGGGGATTTTGCCCGTTAGAAAAAAAGGCAGTGTTTTAGAAAATCTTAGTCTTATTAGTTATATTGGGATGTCCATGATGGTACCTATTGTTGCGGGTGTCTACATAGGCAAATGGTTAGATGACAGATTTAGGACTCAGCCGATATTTCTTTTTATATTTATCGGCATGGGCATAATAGCCGCTTTTAAAAATCTTTTTAAAGTGGCGACGAAGGACATAAAGAATAAAAGGAAGTGATGAGAGTGAATGCAACTAAAGATTTGCAGTTAAAAATCATTAAAGGTGTTCTGGTATTAAATGGTTGCATTGGGATTGTTGGATTATTACTAGCAAAGCCACCCCTACCTTTTTTGGTAGGATTATTATTAGGCACAATCATTTCCATATTAAACTTTAGGTTAACTGCCCTTACCCTTGAAAAAGGTTTAAACATGAGTCCTCGCCGTGCAGAGGCATATGTAGCATCCAGGTATATGATACGATATTTTATAATAGGTGCGGTCTTTTATATATCTATTAAAGCCGATCATATACATCTTTTAGGTACAGTCATTGGTATAATAACATTAAAGTTTGTTATTTTATACAGAGAGGTTTTTGGTAACAAACAATTTATCCAAAAAATATTTCGACGAAGGGAGGTAGAGTAAATGGAAGGTTTTGGCCCCAGGATTATTTTTAGAATTGGCAATATACCTATTCCAGAAACTGTGGTTGTAACATGGGTCATTATGGCCGTCTTTGCAATTGTATCTATATTGGTTACTAAGAATTTTGAAAAAGTTCCGAAAGGCGTACAAAATGTTGTAGAGATGCTGGTAGATACCCTAAACAATTTCGTAATTGATACTATGGGTGAAAAGCAAAGGAACTTT
>CAZUTD010000002.1:0-1449 GCA_964623185.1 uncultured Clostridiaceae bacterium | reverse complement strand
TACTTTATATCCATCAAATGCTTTTACTTTTCTTAAATATGAAATTATAACTTGATTTCCTGCTAATCTTTTCTTTATCATACTTACAGGTTTTGTATTATCTGTTGGTTGCCATTTACATTCTATGCCTCTAGAATTTAATAAGTATTTCCCCATTTTTTCTAAACTGTATATTCTGTAAATGCCTTTTCCTTCTTCAGCAGTGAAATAATATCTAGTAAGTATTTTTGTTTTTATTAGTTGGTAACCTTATAGGATTAGTAGGTCTTAGACCCCCGACAGCTGATGTTAATACAACTTTTGCCTTATCAATAACAACCTTTGTAATGATTCACTACAACTCGATTAGACATAATGGTATAGGGGCATACCTTAAAGGCTATTTTGAACCTTTCCCCTTTTTGTTTCCAATTAACTTATTGGGGGAACTTGCAACACCTATATCCCTTGGTTTCCGTTTATTTGGAAACATTGTAGGGGGAGTAATTATCATGTCATTGATGTATGGAGCCTTGGCAGGACTTAGTACAATGTTAGGCTTATCGGTTATACCGATTTTCCAAGCAGGTCTTCCGGCAGTTTTTCATCTTTACTTTGACTTGTTTTCTGGTGTATTGCAATCATTTATTTTTGTTATGCTTTCAATGGTATTCATTGCGAGCAACTTGGATTAAGAAGTATAATGAAGTTTATGATTTTAATATGTTTCAATTAGTTTTATAAAATTAAAAAAATTATTATTGTTAAAATAAGGAGGAATAATATCATGGAACAAATTACAGGTAGAGCATTAGTATTAGCAGCTTCAGCTGTTGGAGCAGGATTGGCTATGATCGCAGGTATAGGACCTGGAGTAGGACAAGGACATGCAGCAGGTAGGGGAGCAGAAGCAGTAGGTAGACAACCAGAAGCACAAGGTGATATCGTTAGAACTATGTTACTTGGTCAAGCAGTTGCAGAGACAACAGGTATCTACTCTTTAGTTATTGCTTTGATTTTATTATTTGCTAACCCACTAATTAACCTATTATAGGAGTCAGGGAGAGATTACAAATCTCCCTTTTAACCGATAGAAAGGAGGCATAAAGATGCTGGGATTAGTGGAGTTTAATGCGGCTTTTTTTATGCAATTAGTCAACACTTTTATTATGTTTTTAATACTAAAACATTTTTTATTTACACCAGTTACTGAATTTATGGATAATCGTAAAAAAGCCATTGAAGCTTCTATAGAAGAAGCGGAAATTAAAAATATAGAGTCTGACAAGTTAAGGGCTCAGTATGAGGCAAAACTAGACGAAATTAAGGCTGAAAGAAATCAAATCATCGAAGACGCTAGCCGTAGAGCCAAGGTAAGGGGCGACGAGATTGTGGCAGAAGCAGATGAGGAGGCCAGCAGGATTAAAGAAAAAGCTAGGGTGGAAATTGAAAGAGAAAAACAAAAAATGA
>CAZUTD010000001.1:0-47986 GCA_964623185.1 uncultured Clostridiaceae bacterium | reverse complement strand
TTTACCTATAGTTTATAAATTGCAGATTAATGGGTAGGTTGGCAGATTTTAAAGCTTGGATTACTTCTTGAAGGTCATCACGATTTTTGCCTGATACTCGGATAAGATCCCCCTGAACGGAGGCTTGCACTTTTAATTTTAAGTTTTTAATAAGAGTATTTATTTTTTTTGCCTCTTCTTGGTTTATTCCCTGTTTAATTTTTATAACTTGCTTAGCCCTTCCTCCTAAGGCGTTTTCTACTTTTTGATAATCTAAAGCCTTAAGGGGTACTTTTCTTTTTGTAAGTTTTGATTGTAAAATGTCTACTGCATTTCGCACCTTAAAATCATCAGAGGTAACTATTTGTATTTCATCCTCATTTCTTTCAATTATTGTGTCGGTATTTTTGAAATCAAATCTTTGTGCAATCTCTTTTTCTGTTTGGTTAATTGCATTTGCTATTTCCTGCATGTCCACTTGTGAAACAATATCAAAGGAACTATTTTTTGCAGCCATTTATATTCCTCCCTTCGCCAACGAGTTTTATTCAATTAGGCATTACTATTATAGCCATTCTTAAAATAAAAAACAATAGCAATGGTAAAAACCTTGGGATATAAGGTCGAGAAAACAATAAAGTCAAAATATTCGTGAAACATTCTTGACATATGTCGACAAACTTGCTATACTTGGGTTATGGACAAAAGCCCAAAAATCGGGTAAAATAAGGCTTTTCTTTTCTAGCCTCAGTATTATTCCCACCAAAAGAAGCCAATGCTAGTCAAAATTCCCTGATATATATCTTGTTATTTTAGTATAAATATTACATGTTTTTAAATGTTTGTTGAGATGCTAGATCTTTTTTGATTAAGAAGATTTAAGTTGTTTTATGTATAGAAATACGAGATTCTCACAAAATAAAGATTGATGCAAAAGTAGGATGAATGGAGGGATTGTTATAAAAGCAATTATTATGGCAGGAGGAAAAGGAACGAGATTAAAGCCCCTTACTTGTTGTATTCCCAAACCTATGGTGCCTATACTTAATAAACCCACGATGGAATATACTATAGAATTGCTAAAAAGACATAAAATAAGCGATATTGGGGTTACAATTGCCCATCTTCCAAACAAAATCATCGATTATTTTGGTCAGGGTGAAAAGTGGGGTGTAAATATAAAATATTTTGAGGAGGATATTCCCCTGGGTACGGGTGGTAGTGTTAAAAATGCCGAGGACTTTATAGAAAAAACTTTTATTGTATTGAGCGGAGATGCCATTACAGATATAGACATAGATAAAGCAGTAGATTTTCATAAAAGTAAGGGTTCTAAGGCTACGCTTGTTTTAAAAAATGAAGCTTATCCCGTAGAATATGGGGTTGTTATTATTAATAAGGATGGTAATATAAGAAGATTTTTGGAAAAACCTAGTTGGGGTGAGGTCTTTAGCAATACGATAAATACCGGTATCTATGTTTTGGAACCAGAAGTTTTGGATTATTTTAAACGGGGAGAAAACTTTGACTTTAGCAAGGATCTCTTTCCAAAATTATTAGCAGATGGGGTAGCAATGTATGGTTATATTACTAATGATTATTGGTGCGATGTAGGTGCTCTAGACTCCTATGTCCAAACTCATTTTGATTTATTAGACCGTAAAGTAGATTTTCAATTATCGGGTCACGAGATAGAGAAAGGAGTATGGGTTGGAAATGGAACACAAATTGACAGAAATGTTAGTTTTCAACCACCGGTATATATTGGGGAGGACTGTATAATTCGTGGGGGAAGTAAAATAGAAGCTTATACGGTGATAGGGGACGGTTGCAGTATAGGAAAAGGGGTGTCTTTAAAAAGGTCAGTTATTTGGAATAATGTAGTTGTGGGACAAAATGCAGATTGCCGTGGTGGAGTAATTTGTAAGAATGTAAAAATAAGCAAGGATGTAGAAATTTATGAAAATGCAGTAATCGGGGATGACAGCAGATTAGATGAGGGCGTTATCATAAAGCCCAATATTAAAATCTGGCCGGAAAAGTGGATAGAGGAAAAAACTATTGTCAATGAAAACCTGGTTTGGGGAACAAAGGCATGTAAAAATATTTTTGGTTTTAAGGGTGTTTCTGGCGAAATGAATATTGATGTCAGTCCTGAATTTGCATCTAAATTGGGTGCAGCATTTGTTTCCACACTCAAGGGTAAACCTACCATAATAGTTAGTTCGGATGCTTCAAATGCTAGCAAGATTATTAAGAACGCTTTGGTAGTGGGGATGAGATCTTCTGGTTCTGGGATAATTGATATCGGAAAAACAGTCATGCCGGTTAATCGTTTTGCAATTGAACATTTTAATGGCAGTGGTGGAATACATATAAGAATGGACAAGATGGATAGGAATTTGGTCCATATCGAGTTTGCAGATGAAAAGGGGGTTAATATCCAACGGTCAGCAGAAAGGGAAATAGAAAATCTGTTTAATAGGGAAGAATTTAAACGGTGTAAGGCGGAGGACATCCAATCCAGCCTCAATATAGAGAACTTCCAAGAGTTTTATATAAATAATGGGATGGATTTTCTAATGGATATTCCGGCAATAAAGAGGAAGTCCCCCTTAATTATAATTAGTTCAAAATCAAGCTTAATACAGGAATTGGGTGGACAATTTCTTAAGAGGATTGGGTGTAATGTAGAGATAATACATGATAGTCTTACTGAAATTCCCATGAAGGATTATTTGGAAATTATAGCCCAAAAAACGGGGGAAAAGGCGGCAGATTTTGGTGTAATAATTAATGAAAATGGGGAAGAGATGGCTTTAATTACTCAAAATGGGGATATTATCAAAGATGAAAAGTTTGATATCTTAACGATTATGCTTTTATTAAAAGAGGGCTATAAGGGAAAACTTGTATTAGCCTATAATGCACCCAGCGGTATCGAAAAAATTGCCCAAGCTTATGGGGTTGAAATAATACGGGTAAAATCTAGTCCAGCAAGTGTTATGAATGGTATGACCATGGTTGAAGAAGGTAAACAAAAAGGTTTATCACAATATATCTTGACTTATCATGCTATATGGGGTCTGGGTATGATAGTGGATTTTCTCACTAGAAATAGTATAAAGCTAGAGGACCTGCTTAAGGAGATACCAAAATTTTATTTTATAAAGGATAAGATATCCTGTGAGTGGCAGGATAAGGGCCGGATTATCCAACAGCTTGCACAAGAATATTTACCCACAGATATAGAATTGTTCGAAGGTGTTAAAATCAAAGATAAAAGGGGTTGGACCTTAATCCTGCCGGATAGTGCAAAACCTTTGTTCAATATCTACACTGAAGGTTTCTCTGAGGAATATGCAGAGGAGTTATCGGTATTTTACAAGGAAAAGATCAAAAAATTATTAAAAAGTCAGAAATAATTTTGTTTTGACTTTTTTACTACAAGGAGGAAAAATACATATGTTTCTTAACAAGGGCAGAAATGGGAAACAACAAGGAATGGATTTAAAAAATCTCTTACTAACTTCTGAGGAACTAGTTCATCATGCCAGGGAAATTGCTAAAAATCATACTGTATTTTCCGATAGTTTTTCCTTGCGTCAACTTTTGAAAAGAATTGATCAAAATTTTAAAATTATTACCCTGGTATATGCAAATTTTCATGATGCTATAAACCATAAAGGACACCTATGTCCAGCATCCGAATGGTTATTAGACAACTTCTACAAGGTAGAGGAACAGGCCAAAGAGGTAAGACAAAATTTGTTAAAGGAGAAATTTCTAAGATTAAATACCTTAAATACTGGTGTTCTTAGGGGGTATCCTAGAATTTATGGGGTGGCCCTAGAATTTGTTGCCCATACTGATGGGAATCTAGACGAGGATTTGTTAATTAGTTATGTAAAAGCGTACCAATGCCAAAGAGTCTTGACAATAGCTGAAATATGGGCACTTTCACTGATGATTCGGACAGCATTAATCGAAAATATCCGGAGAATTTGTGAGAAGATATATTATTCTTATTGCGAAAGGGAAAAAGCTGAAAAGGCAGCGGAATTACCAGAAGAGGAAATTTTGTTAGCTATAAAAGCAAATATAGAATTAGATGGCAGGGCAAATTCTACCTATGTGGAACATTTGTTGAAGGTATTGAAAAGGAATGAAATTGAGGCAGAAGTAGTTTTGAATTATTTGCAGAAAAAATTAAGAGATTATAATACAACAATTGGGGACTTGGTTGAGGAGGAGCATCAAACCCAAGCAAAGGCAAAAATATCTATAGGAAATTCTATAACAAGTTTAAATAAGGTAGCAAGCCTGGATTGGAATGATATTTTTGAAAGTCTCAGTATTGTGGAGGAAATTTTAAACAAGGATCCTGGCCATATCTACTCCCAATTGGATTTTGATTCTAGGGATTATTATCGGAATCATGTTGAGAAGATAGGTCGTAAATTAAAAGAAGCGGAAACAAGAGTGGCTAGAAAAGCTATTGAACAAAGCCAGCTAGCAAAAGATAAGAAGGAGGATGAAAGAAAATGCCATGTGGGATATTATCTGGTTGATAAGGGTAGAAAAGAACTTTTTGAGGCCTTAGATCACCCTGATAAGAGGGATTTCCTTCAGAAACAATCCTTAGCCATATATTTCATCCCCATTACCCTATTTACAATACTTATTTTCTGGCTATCTCTTTCCTATGGAGTAAGTTTCCATAATGAAACAAGTGGGATAATATTGGCTTTAATTAGTTTGCTTGTTTTAATTTCTGCCAGTGATTTGGCAGTTAGCTTGACTAATTCATTGTTAACAAACTTATTTCCCCCAAGCTTTCTGCCCAGGATTGAGTACAGGAATGGTATTCCTGAGGAGGTAAGCAGCCTAGTAGTAGTACCTGTTTTGCTTCCCGACGGACAAAGGGGTAAGGAGATTTTGGGGCAATTAGAGGTTTTTTATCTTGCCAATTTGGAAGAAAACCTATATTTTGCCTTAGCAGGAGATTTTAAGGATGCTAACACCAAGGAAATGCCGGAAGACAATGAAATTGTCAATATAGTAATGGAAGGGGTAAAAAATTTAAACAGGAAATATGGAAAGGAAATTTTCTATTATTTTCATAGGGAGAGGAAATTATGCCAAAAACAAAATAAATGGCTGGGTTGGGAAAGAAAAAGGGGTGCCTTGGTTGAGCTAAATCAGTTAATTTTAGGCGAGGAATCAACATCCTATTCCATTCTCTCAGGGGATATTACAAAATTAAAATTCGTAAAATATATTTTAACTATAGATGCCGACACCCAATTGCCTATGGATACAGCGAAAAAATTAATTGGAATTGCTTCCCATCCCTTAAATAGGCCAATTATAGATGAGAAGAAAGGTGTGGTAATTGAAGGGTATGGATTAATACAACCCAGAATCGGGGTTAACATAGAAAGTGCAAATAGGTCGTTTTTCACCAGAACCTTTGCTGGTAGGGGCGGGGTTGACTCGTATACTATAGCTAACTCAGACATTTATCAAGATTTATTTGGCAGGGGTATTTTTACGGGCAAGGGAATTTATGATGTGGAGCTTTTTAATAGGCTTTTAAAGAATGCAATACCAGAAAACAGGGTCTTAAGTCATGATTTATTAGAAGGAAGTTATCTTAGAACGGGATTAGCCGAGGATTTCGAACTAATAGACGATTATCCGTCTAAATATAGCGCCTATATGCTTAGGCTTCATAGATGGGTAAGGGGGGATTGGCAATTAATAAGATGGTTGTTTCCAAGCAGAAACAATCCTTTACCAATTTTAGCACGATGGCATATTTTAGATAATATGCGGCGGAGCCTAGTGCCAATATCCCTGCTTTTATTGTTTATTTTTGCCTTAACGGTGTTTCCAGGTCAGGCGATTTTCTGGTTAGGGCTGGGAATAATAATCATGGGATTCCCCCTGCTTATTAATTTGCTATATTATTTAAAAGATAGGTATTACATGAGACAAAATGATAGGGTCAAAGGAGACCTGGTGGCAGAGGTCAAGGCTGCATTTTACAGGGTAGTATTAGATTTCATATTTCTGCCCTATGAGGCCTACATGATGGCAGATGCTATTTTGAGAACCCTATATCGTATCCTTATATCAAAAGACAATCTTTTGGAATGGACAACGGCTGCTGATGTAGAAAGAAATCTAACGGATGATTTTAAGAGTTTTGCCATTAGGATGCAAAGCAGTTTTATCATTACCGCAATTTTACTAATTTCAACATTTACTTTGAAACCTTATAATTTTTTCTATACAATACCCATTGCATTCTTATGGGGTATGGGTCCTTTTGTTGCTTTCAATATAAGCAAGGAAACAAGGAAAGGGGACCATAAACTGCAAAAATATGAACTAGAGCTGCTCCGTAAGATTGGAAGAAAAACTTGGGCTTATTATGAAGATTTTGTTGGGGATGAAAGTAATAATTTGCCCCCTGATAATTATCAGCTTATACCCAAGGACCTACTTGCCCAAAGAACCTCTCCAACCAATATTGGAATCTATATCATATCGGTTTTATCGGCAAGAGATTTTGGCTATTTATCAACAAGTGAAATGGTAAAAAGAATTGAAAAAACAATTACAACTATAGGAAAGATGGAAAAATGGAAGGGGCATTTGTTTAATTGGTATGATACCCTTACATTAGAAATCCTAAGGCCATATTATATTTCAACTGTGGATAGTGGGAATTTTATTAGCTATATTATTACAGCTAGGGAGGGTTTAAAGGAATATTTAAAGAGACCCTTGATTGGAAAGGAAATTCTAATGGGTCTAAGGGATACCCTTATATTATTGGAGGATAATGATGGAATAATCATGGATGATTTATATGGGTGCCTATGCCAGGAAAAATCCATAGTGGATCAATTAATGGACATCAGTCACCATATTAAAAATAGACAAAAAGATCTTGATGCCTATTGCGGATGGGAACGTAGGTTTTATGATATGGCAGATATTATTTGCAGGGAAGTAGAAGGTTTTTTTATTACAAAACCCATCATAATAGATAAGTATCAGCTTGACCTAGAGGATAAATCTTTATCAGAGTTAAAAATAATTTATAAAGAAATATTAGGGGAATTGAGACAAGCAGGTAACGAGGACCTGGAAAAGGAATTATTACAGAAAATTAATAATATTGATGGATTAATAGGTAAAATAAATAAGGTAATTAAGTCAATGGATGATATTGTGGAGGCTACGGAATTTATCCACCTATATGATCCTAAAAGACACCTATTCTCTATCGGTTATAATATGGATGAAGAGAGGCTTACTAACTCTTATTATGATTTACTAGCCTCTGAGGCAAGAACAGCTAGTTATATAGCCATAGCTAGAAGGGAAGTTCCTCAAAAACATTGGTTTAAATTAGGGAGGACTATGACCCTTATAGACGGTAGCAGGAGCCTTGTATCCTGGACAGGTACAATGTTTGAATATTTTATGCCCTACTTAATAATGAAAAATTATGATAATGGGCTTATGGATGAAACTTATTCCACCACGATAAAAGCACAGAAAACATACTGTCAAAACAAAAATATTCCATGGGGAATTTCTGAATCTGGCTACTATTCTTTTGACATGGCATTGAATTATCAGTATAAAGCCTTTGGTATTCCAGACTTAGGACTGAAAAGGGGCCTATCAAAGGATTTGGTCATATCGGCCTATTCCACATTTTTAGCCCTACCTTTTAGGCCTAGGGATGCAATGGATAATATCCTAGCCCTCATTCAAACAGGTGCAGAGGGACAATATGGGCTTTATGAGGCTATTGATTATATGCCAAGGGCTATGGTTAGCGAGGAAAAGTTTGAAATTGTGAAAAGCTTCATGGCTCATCATCAGGGGATGATTTTTGTTTCCCTGAACAATTTTTTCAATAAAAATATTATGCAAAAACGTTTTCACAAGGACCCAGTAATACGGGCAGGTGAAACCTTGTTACAAGAAAGAATCCCTACAAGAATAATTATTACAAAACAATATAAGGAAGGGATATGTTCGTCGGGAAAGGCAAAGGAAAAGTTTGAAACTGAAAAAGTGGTAAGAACATATGGTGGATGGGAGGGACCCCTAGCTCAATGTCATCTTTTATCAAATGGAAACTACTCGCTCATGCTAACTAATTGGGGAACCGGTTATAGTAAAATCCGGGATATTCAAATTAGCAGATGGCGACAAGATGCAATAACAGGCAAAGACGGGATTTATATCTTTATTAACCATCTTAATAAAAACAGGATATGGTCAACCGGGGTAGCACCTTTTTATCAGCAAGCAGATAGCTATAGGGTTAATTTTTCGCAGGATAAGGCGGAGTTTTTTCGCAAGGATGAGGATATTGATACACACACAGAAATTGTTGTATCGCCTGAAGATAATGTGGAAATCAGAAAGATAAGATTGACTAATCATGGGGAGGAATTAGCAAATATAGAAGTTACTAGTTATTTTGAAATAGTGCTCACTCATCAAAATGCAGATTTAGCCCATCCTGCTTTTAGCAATCTTTTTGTAAGGACTGAGGTCTTGCCAGAGGAAAATGCCCTTATCGCTTCCAGAAGATCCAGGGAAAATGGCAAGGAAGCTAAATGGATTTTTCATAGGGTGGCTGTTGAGGGTGAAACGATGGGTGGATTGCAATATGAAAGCAATAGGGAGGCTTTTATTGGTAGGGGCAGGGATATTAGTAATGCGGTTGCCCTAACAAAACCCTTAGGCGGAAGTGTGGGAATTGTATTGGATCCAATTATGAGCTTGAAAAAGACAATGAAAGTATCGCCCGGACAATCAGTAATTGTCTATTTTACAATAGGGATTGAAAAAACGAAGGAAAAGGTAATTTCCCTTGTTAAAAAATATGGTGACAGCAGTGCTATAGACAGGGCTTTTCAATTGGCTATTACCAGAAGTCAGGTGGAAATTAACTACTTGGATATAAAGCCAAGTGAATTAAAACTTTATCAGGACATGATTGCACAGATAATTTATTTAAACCCCCTAAGAAGGAAATATGAAGATATACTAAAGGCAAATAATAAGTCCCAATCAGGTCTCTGGGCATATGGGATATCCGGAGATTTGCCAATAGTCTTAATAAGTATAAAGAACACTGAGGATATAGGTGTTGTAAAACAATTTATAAAAGCCCATGAATATTGGCGGTTAAGGGGCTTGTCCGTAGATTTGCTTATTTTAAATGAGGATGCAAGCAATTATTTCCAACCCTTACACCATCTGATACAGGATGTAGTTTCATCAGGCCAGGGAAAACATATTATGGATCAACCGGGTGGAATTTTTATTAAAAATGTTAGTAATATGCCATTAGAAGATAAAAATCTCTTATATACGGTTGCAAGGCTTGTTGTCAGGGCCGAGGAAGGATTTTTGAGCAAGCAAATTGAAATGAAAGAGGAAGATTTGTTTGAGGACAAAATTTTTGACAAGGCTGGCAAACAATATAGCATTAAGGAAGATGTTTTAGAACTTGAGTATGACAATGGTTACGGGGGATTTAGCAAAGATGGGAAGGAATATATTATTCAATTAAAGGATGATATTTCTACCCCGGCACCCTGGATTAATGTTGTTGCGAATAAAGAATTCGGTTTTATTATTTCGGAAAGGGGTTCCAGTTTTACCTGGGCAGAAAATAGTAGGGAAAACAGGCTAACACCCTGGTCAAATGATTATGTGGGCGACCCCTCCGGAGAAATCATTTATATCAGGGACGAGGACACAGGCGAGACCTGGTCCCCAACTGGTCAACCTATTAGGAGTAAAGCCACCTATACAATAGGGCATGGTTTAGGTTATTCAAGGTTTTTGCATAAGGGTAATGGGATAGACCAGCAACTAACAGTTTATGTAGCTAAGGAAGATAGTATAAAGATAAACTTATTAAAACTAAAAAATCCCGGCAAGGAAAAAAGGAATTTAAGTTTGATTTATTTTATAAGGCCTGTAATGGGAATAAGCGATGAAATAACACAGCAATATATTGTGACGGACCTGGATAAGCAAGGCAGGGGTATCTTAATTCGTAACCCCTATAATGCCGACTTCAAGGGTAGGATCGGCTTTGTATCGACTTCTGAAAAGATTCATTCTTTTACCTGCGATAGACGGGAATTTGTTGGTATCCAAGGGAATATGGAAAAACCGGCTGGTCTTAAAAGGGAGAAATTTTCTAATAGCTTTGGGGCCGGGTATGACCCCTGCGTAGCCTTGCAGGTTAACTTAGAAATTCAAGGCCAGGAAGAAAAGGAATTGGTGTTTTTACTTGGCCAGGGGCAAAATTTTGACCAAGTGGACAAAATGATTTCATACTATAGGGAGATGGATAATTGTACAAATGCCCTAAATGAAATCAGGGATTACTGGCTGGGATTAGTTGCTACTATCCAGGTTGAGACACCTGATTTATCAATGAATTTAATGTTAAACCAATGGTTAATTTATCAGAGCATATGTTGCCGGATATGGGCAAGGTCGGCATTTTATCAATCGGGAGGGGCTTACGGCTATAGGGACCAATTACAAGATGCAATGAATATGGTATACCCTAGTCCTGAAATAACACGGGAACAGATTCTATTAAATTGTGCCCATCAATTTGTGGAGGGGGATGTTCAACATTGGTGGCATCCCGGTGCGGGAGACAAGGGAATACGAACACGATTTTCTGATGACTTATTATGGTTGCCCTATGCAGTGGTTGAATACCTGGAAATTACAGAGGATTATAGTATTTTAGAAGAAGAGGTAGGATTTTTAGAAGAGGAGCCCTTAAGAGAAGATGAAGATGAAAGATATGGGATACCTAGAATTTCCCAAGAAAAGGCTTCCGTATATGAGCATTGTCTCCGTTCCATCGAAAGGGGTTTAAAATTTGGCCAACATGGAATACCTCTAATGGGGTCCGGGGATTGGAATGATGGTATGAATACGGTTGGGAATAAGGGCAAGGGTGAGAGTGTATGGTTAGGCTGGTTTATGTATTCCATATTAATGGATTTTGCTAAATTATGTAGGAAAATGGGGGAAGAGGATAGGGCAAACCGGTATGTTAACCATGCAAGAGGGATAGGCCAGGCTATTGAAAAAAATGCCTGGGATGGCGGATGGTATATTCGGGCCTTCTTTGATGATGGTTCTCCCTTGGGTTCAGCCTCAAATACTGAATGTAAAATTGATTCGCTTGCCCAATCATGGTCCATTATCTCCCAAGGAGGAAATAAGGAGAGAAGCATTAAGGCGATGCAGGCAGTAGAAGAGTACTTGATTAAGAAAAATGAAGGTCTAATCCTTCTTTTCACACCACCTTTTGATAAGGGTGACCAAAACCCGGGCTATATAAAAGGATATGTTCCGGGGGTTAGAGAAAATGGAGGACAATATACCCATGCAGCAACCTGGGTTATTAAGGCGTTTTCAATGTTGGGCGATGGAGACAAGGCATGGGAATTGTTTAACTTGATAAATCCCATTAACCATAGTAGGACGCCTCTTGAATGTGCAACCTATAAATTAGAACCCTATGTTATGGCAGCAGATGTCTATGCGGTAAACCCCCATATAGGAAGAGGGGGATGGAGCTGGTATACTGGTGTATCTGGATGGATGTATAGGGTGGGGATTAAAGATATACTGGGCCTAAAGAAAAAGGGCGATAAATTGATAATAGATCCATGCATACCAAAAGATTGGAAGGAGTACAAGGTAAGCTACCGGTATTTAAGTACACTTTATAATATTACAGTCAAAAATCCTGATGGAGTAAACAATATGGTTAAGAAAATCATTTTGGATGATAAGCCTATATTGGGAAAATATATTCCCTTAATTGACGATAAGAAAGACCATAAGGTAGAAGTGATTATGTAAAAAATATAATAAAATTAAAATATCCTCCATCCATTTGGGTGGGGGATATTACATAGAGGGGCAATATATTTGCCCCTTGAAAAAGCAATAACGGGATTTTTATTGGGTGTAATGCAATAACATAAGAAGGTCTCCATAAACTTCCCTAACCAGCAGATGGTGGTTAAAAATATTAGCAACAGAGCTAATAATTTGGCCCCTGGTAATTTTAGAATCAAATTCATTTGTAATTTCGTATATGTCGACTAGGACAGGTAGCCAATTTAATCCTTGTAAGGCGGTGGATTGTTGGTGGTCGATAAGTGCAAGGGGAATAGATGCAAAGATATTGCCACCAAAAACCTCATGGGCCTGCCAAAATTTATTATGTACTTCAAAGGCGTCGCAAGATTTTAAATCGGATGTTCTTATTTCTGAAAATCTTTCTAAATAATCACCTTCGTAATAATTTTTAACTTGGACGGATTTACATAAAAACTTTTCTTCCGAAATCTTCCTAAGGTTTACATCCAAACTATTTATATTTGTTTGCACTTGTGCTGGGCTAGATAGGTTTATTAGTTGTTTCTTATAGGCGGTTGCAGATTCAATCAAGTCCTGCAATAATTTGATTTTTAAGGCTTGTGGCTGGTTGTTATCTAAACTTGTTATAATTTTTTTCATTTCTTGTAATTTATATCCCATACTTATCACCATCCATAATAAAAATACCTCTCATTAATCTACATTATAATACAATTTGTGCAAATAAAAAACAAAGAAAGGCATTACAATTAATGGGTTTATTTAAAAGGGCAGTAAATACGAAAAAAGGACACAAAATTTGAAATATAACATTGAAAATTCCAAAAATATGAAGGGATAATAAATATAATGTCGAATAGTAAAGTTACTAAACAATTTACAAAATATTGACATATAAATTATATAATGGTTATTTTGCTGGCTTATGGCCAATTTTGATGAGGGGGGAGAGTTATTTGAGTCTCAAGGGTGGAAGTATTGAGGAGTTTTTAGATTGTGACAAGTTTACTCTCTATATTCAAGGTGGGGAAAAAGTACTAATATCTATTAATGAACCCGGTTATGAGATTAGTAAATTTGATAGGGATATTTTAAAAAAATATCCAAGAATTAAAGTTACTAATTTTATTATGCTAAGAGATGCAATAAGGGATACAATGATTCAACCTGTAGAGATTGGGGTATTAAGGCCCAAAATCGAGGTTGTTATTTCGGCAGATAAGATGGAAGCACAAGTAAGAATCAATGTTACCGATGCAGAATTTGAGGCTACAAAAGACAAGTTGGAAGTTGAGCTTATACAGGCACTTAAGGAAAATGGTGTTACCAATGGTATCTGCTATGATGTTATAAAGGGAGACCTAAAACCTCGTGAGAATATAGTCATTGCACGGGGCATACCGCCTAAAAATGGTGAAAATGCAAAAATAAAATATATAGATTTATCCAATAGAAAACCCGTAGTAAGGCAGGATGGAAAGGTAGATTACTACGAACTAAATTTGATTCAACAGGTTGAGAAGGGTAATTGGGTCGGGGAGAAAAGGCCTGCTACACCAGGGGAGGCAGGAAAAACCGTAACAGATCAAATTTTGCCACCTAAGCCTGGAAAAGACCAATTACTACGCTATGATTCCAATACTATCTCCGAGAATATGGAGGATGGCCAAATAGTTTTAAGGGCATTAATAGACGGAGCAGTTTCTTTTGAAAATGGAAAAATAAAAATTTTAAATCATCTTATTATCGACGGTGATGTGGACTATGATACGGGAAATATAACTTTCAATGGTTATGTAACAATTAATGGAATTGTTTGTGATGGTTTTAGTGTTAAGGCGGAAAAAGACATCTCTATACACGGGAATATAGGGATAGGGGCAGCTAAAGAAATAGTATCTACCCATGGAGATATTTATATCAAGGGTGGGATTTCTGGTAAGGGTAGAGCCATGGTTAAGGCTGGGAAAAATGTTTTTGTAAAATATATTAATGATTGTACTGTTATTGCAGGCCAGGATATTAACATAGGGCTTTATGCCATGGATGCCGATTTACATGCTCAAAGTATAATTGTGAATTCAAGCAAGGGAAAAATCATTGGTGGCAGCCTTAATGCCCAGTCAAAGGTAAGCGTTTACACTATCGGTAATGTATCCGAAAGAAGGACCTTTGTTAATGTCAAAGGTTTTAACAGACCAGCAATAAAGAAGGAATTAGATGAACTATTATTACAATATAAGGAGCACTTAATTGAATTGGAAAAAAATCGCAGACAGATGAAAATTTATGAAAATAAATTAAAAATGAATCAGAAAAAGGTTCATGGTCGGGAATATGAGGCCTATAAAAAAATTGATGATGATTTGTTAGCAAAGATATCCACCCTAGAGGAAAAAAGAAAGGCATTGATGGATGTTTTGAGTTCTAGAGGCGAGGGCGAGGTCAATATTTTTAAAAAGGCCTATCCACAAACCTTTTTAGAAATAAAAAATATCCAGAAGAGGATTAGTAAAGTTACACAGGGAACATATTTTGCAATGGACAACGAACTGCATTTTTCGTAGAAGGGAAGAGAATATATTGGATGGATTGTATGTTACAAATAGGATGTACAGGTATGATGCTTTGATCAAAGCAGTAGATTTTTTCACCCAAAGATTTACTCCTGAGCAGTTAAGCAAATACGCTTTTGAATTTGCTAACGAAATTTTAACACTAAAGGCATCAGCCCTTTTTATTATAGATGGCGACGAATTTATTTTAAAAAGTAAAAGATTATATAATATCCAAAATTATAGTATAAAAAACAAGACTAAGATTCAAAAAATTGCCACACTTCATGGGAGTATAATATTAAACCGCTTTGAAAATTACTTTCCCATTGAAGTCCTTGATAAATTTGACATGAACCTTGTTATTCCATTAATTATAGATGATTTATTGTTTGGCTTTATTATCTCTGATGGGAAGGCCGTGGGGGATTTTAATGAAGATGACCACACTATGGCAGTATGCTTGATGAGGTTATTTAATAATGCACTTGAAAATAACAGAAACTTTACAGACTTAAAGACTAGAAACAAACAATTGGATCAAAAAATATTTAATTTATTTGCTATAAACCAAAGTGCCAGATCATTATTGTCAGAATTAGAATTAGATAATTTGATAAGTATGGCAGTGGATATTTTTAGTGAAATGACAAGTAGCAAAATTACATCCTTTGGCATTGTAGATAAGGTATCTAATAAATTAAGAATTTTGGGCTACAGGAATATAGATGATTTTTCAACCCATCTAGCAGATTTGGAAATTAGGCCCCAGGCGGAGTTCTCACATAGGAAGGTAATGTTAAGCCTGGAAGAGGATATTGATTTGATAAAAGAATTATTTGTTAATTGGGAGGAGTTTTATTCATTAGGAGCACAATATGTTGTTTTACTCGTAAAGGACGAACTTTTAGGGTTAGTAACCTTGGCTGAACCTGTTAATCAGGAGGATTACGATATTGCAATATTTGAACTAATTGAGTCATTGGCTTCCTTTACATATATAGCCTTAGAAAATGCAATCTTATTTGAAGAAACACAGAGGCAGAAGCAAATTATAGAAGCAAAATATGATGTTTTAACCAGCTTTAATCAGTTAGTAGAAAATATAAATGAATGTATATCAATTGAGGAGTTATGTGATATAACGCTTAAGACCTTGAATATATCCTTTGATATTGAAAAGGCCTTTATAGCTTTTAAAGAGAATGAAAAACAATATAGAATTAAACATAGCATTGATGATATAGGGGTTGGAGAAATACTAAATATAAATGAAAAATGGGAAGAATCCTATGACGGGGATATGATTTATAATTTTGCGGCAGAAAACAACCAGGACTATCTAGAAAAAGATTTGCTTGATTTGTTTTATGATTCCACCGGATTAGTAATTTCACCAATTATTACGGAAAAGTTTAATTTAGAAGGGTGGAAATCACCCTTTGCCTACTTACTTGTACTAAAAACTCCAAACAATTTACAAGAAGAAGAAATACTCCTAATAGATACCATTACAAAAAATATAAGTCCGACCATTTACCATATGAATGTTTTGGAAGAACATAAGCAAAGGTACATACCTGATAAGAGGCAATTATTTTATGAATCAATTAATAAAAAAATACAGGAAAAGGATAAATTCAATGTTAATATCAACATTTATTACAGGCTTGTAGAAACCCATCCCTTTGCTGATGTTGACCTGTCCATGTATGAAAAATATGAACATTATTTAATCGACAATTATCTCTTTATCATTTGTTATGATGATTTGGATTTATTAGACTTTAAGAAAATACCTAGCATCAATAGTCTAAAAGATGTTCTAGACTACAATTTTTAGAATAATAATAATATGATATTGTAAATATATAACACTTTTAAGATATATAAGTATCGAGAAGGTGTTATTTTTTATCTAATACTTTTGATAAAAACTGATATATTGCTATTGGGCCATATTCTATGATAATATGGTCATAGAAATATTATGTCCGCAATTTTAATGGGACTTCTTTGCATGTTAAGTGTTTATTTGCAGGGGAAGTAGGAATTACCCACCAAGAATGTTAACTGACAGGTGAAGTCCTTATTCAAATATAGTGGTCACAATAAAAAGTAATATCAGAAGGAGATGTAAGTGTTATGGAATCTACATTAGCAAGGGTAAAGGATTATTTAGAAACTTTACCAATAGAATTAGAGGTTATTGAATTTGAAGATGGAACAACTAAAACTGCACAAATGGCTGCAGACCAGTTGGGCGTAACCGTAGGACAAATCGCAAAATCAATTTTGTTTATAGCTAAGGAGGAAAAAGCCCTGGTAGTTACCAGTGGTGATGTAAGGGTAAAAAATGGACCCTTAAAAAAGATATTAGGGGCTAAGCCTAAACTTGCAAAACCTGAAGAATGTATGGAAATTACAGGATTTCATCCGGGTGGGGTTTGCCCCTTTGCCTTAAAGAATCCTATAAGAATTCTCATAGACAAAAGCATGGAAAGGTTTGATCTTGTTTATGCTGCTGCCGGTACTGCTAATACGGCGGTACCTGTGACTGTAGAAGAACTTTTGGAAATAACGGGCGGAGAATTAGTAGACCTATGCCAGGAGTAAGAAGTTTATTTTTTGACCTGAAAAGTGAATTCTAGGAGGAAGAGGGATGGGTAGAAAAAAGGTATTTGCACTATTATTACTATTTATAATTGTTTTAACAGTTGGATGCAGTCAAAATTCACAGGAAACGGTAAACCAAGAGGAAAACTATGTGCCGGTGGAAATAAAGACTCTGAAGAAGGATAACATTGCCAAGCTTATTACTTTAAATGGTAAGGTGTTTGCAAATGAGGAAGTTATGGTTATTCCTCAGGTACCTGGTAGCGTTTCAAAAATCAGTGTAAAACTTGGTGATGAAGTTGAAAAAGATGATGTCTTATTTATTGTGGATCAAAAAGATGTCAATAGGGCGCTTGAGCAGGCTGGTGCGGGTCTGGATTTAGCAGCAAAGGCTGTTCAACAAGCGGAAAATGGAGTTAAAACCGCCCAAATTCAATATGATTCGGTAAAAGAAAAGATAGATAATGCATTAATAAACTTGGAAAGAACACAAGCTCTTTATGAAGCAGGGGCAGTATCAAAATCACAGTTGGAGCAGGCGGAATTAGCAGCATCATTAAAACCTTTGGAAACTGTAGAAATGCAGGTCTTACAAGCTGAAATAGCCCATGAACAGGCCTTGGATCAATTAAGACAGGCAAAAAGCAGCTATGGACAGGTGGAAAGCAATTTTGATAACACCATGGTTAAGGCACCAATCTCTGGGATAGTCAATAATTTGAATGTAATCGAAGGAGAACTAGTTTCTAATGCCCAGCCAGCGGCAACGGTTGTCGATATGGACGAGATTTTTCTACAGGCAAACATCTCCGAAAAGATTGTAAATAGCCTGTATAAGGGGCAAAAGGTAAGGGTAACTATTGAAGCGGCTTATGGTCAAAGTGAAATTGAGGGATATATTGACTACATTAGTCCAACACCTGATCAAAGAAACCAATTATATTTAATAAAAGTCTATCTACCCAATGAAGAACATAGGATAAAACCCGGTATGAGTGGGAGTATTGAGTTAGATATAGAAAGCCGTGAGGGTATATTGGCTGTTCAGAGGGGTAGCATTATTGAAAATGAGGGGAAAACCTTTGTTTATATTGTGGAAGATGATAAAGCAATCCAAAGAGAAATAGTTCTAGGATTGGATACTGGTCTATATGTTGAAGTTGAGAAGGGTTTAAAGGAAGGGGATATTGTAATTATCAAGGGACAACATTATATAACCAATGGACAACAGGTGAAAGTAGTAAGGGGTGAATAATAATGAACTTATCAAAATTAGCAGTTGAGCGTCCCGTAACTATTGCAATGCTAATGCTAGTCATTGTGCTCTTGGGGACGATTTCTTTGACCCGATTACCCCTGGATTTACTGCCAAAGATAGAAGTGCCTGTAGCTATCGTAAGCACCTCTTATTCAGGGGTTGGACCTTATGAGATGGAAAATCTTATAACCCGCCCCCTAGAGGGTGCTATAGCAACTGTTGGCAATATTGACACGATTAATTCCATATCGGCCCAGGGGAATTCTATTGTTATTGCTTTATTTAACTTTGGAACAGATATGGATTTTGCAACTTTGGAAATGAGAGAAAAAGTTGATTTAATAAAGGGGATGCTACCAGAAGATGCATCTGAACCTATGGTTTTGAAAATCGACCCCAACTCTACCCCTATCATACAGTTATCCCTAACACATGGGGGAGATTTAGCTTCCCTGCAAACCTTGGCTGAGGACACAATTCAGTCAAGATTAGAGAGGATAGAAGGGGTTGCCTCTGCCGATATATTCGGAGGATATACCAACCAGGTCCAGATAAAGGTAAATGAATCTTTACTAGAAAACCATGGTCTTGATATCAATCAATTATCTCAATTAATTGGTGCCGCAAACCTAAACTTACCAGGAGGAACAGTGGATAGGGGTATCCAAGAACTGGCTATCAGAACAATGGGAGAATTTAAATCCGTAGAGGAAATACAGGAAATGCCTATCCCATTGGCTACGGGTGGAATTATACAACTTAAGGATATTGCCGAGGTGAAAATGGCGCCCAAGGAAATCAACAGTATTTTTAGGGTTAATGATAAGGAAAGCATAAATATCTCCATACAAAAACAATCGGGCGTTAACACAGTACAGGTGGCAAATTTAGTTAATAAGGAGATAGTCAAATTAAAAAGTGATTTTCCAGATATTGAAATAGAGACAGTCTTTGATCAATCTACTTTTATAAACCACGCAATTGAAAATGTATTCAAAAATGCAATTTTTGGCGCCCTATTAGCGATTGGAATTTTATATTTGTTCCTAAGGAATATCAGGACTACTTTAATTATTGGGACTTCGATTCCAATCTCAATAATAGCAACTTTTATTTTATTGTATTTCAGTGATATAACCTTGAACCTAATGACTTTGGGTGGGTTGGCGCTGGGAGTGGGTATGCTGGTTGACAATGCTATTGTTGTTTTGGAAAATATTTATCGCTTAAGGTCCGAGGGGCATCCTAGGATAGAGGCTGCAATTCTTGGGGCATCAGAAGTGTCCATGGCGGTAACAGCATCTACACTTACAACA
The DNA here is from genome assembly GCA_964623185.1 of uncultured Clostridiaceae bacterium. Lineage (GTDB taxonomy): Bacteria > Bacillota > Clostridia > Peptostreptococcales > Natronincolaceae > CAYMGQ01. The sequence continues at coordinate 28,286 of CAZUTD010000001.1, read as the reverse complement.
ATTGCTGTTTTTATACCCATAGTCTTTGTTGGGGGTATGGTTTCTACCATCTTTAAAGAACTGGCAATGACAGTTACCCTATCCCTGGTTGCATCCTTGGTAGTGGCCATAACACTGATTCCCATGTTATCTTCTAAAATCCTAAAAGTAAGCTATACAGGTGACCAGGAAGAGGACAGGAAAAAAAGAAAAATTGATCTTATATATGATGCTTTTGATAAGGGACTTACCAGCATCGATAATAAATATAGAGAAATTTTAGCTTGGAGTTTAAATTATAGAAAAAGAGTTCTGCTTATAGCTGGACTAGTGTTTTTGGGCAGTATGGTATCTGCCTTCTTCGTAGGTGCAGAGTTTTTCCCGTCAACCGATGAGGGACAGATAACGGTAAATGTTTCATTGCCGGCGGGCTCTGAACTACATGAAACCAATGACATTATATTAGAGGTAGAGGAAAAGATTTCTGGAATTGAGGAGGCAGACATTGTATTTTCATCCATTGGGTCTGGCGGAATGATGTCGATGGGTGGTAGCGAAAGTAGTAAAGGCTATATAAATATAGGTCTTAAACCCTTATCACAAAGAAAGAGAAATGCAAAGGCTATTTCTGATGAAATTAGAAAACTTGTTAGGGATATTCCTGGTACTGAAATTACAGTTGTTGAATCCTCCATGATGATGATGGGATTAGGGGGAGACCCCATTAGCATAGGTATCAGGGGAGATGAACTCGAAACCTTAGAGGAAATCGCTTCAGATTTCAAAGAATTAATTGAAAAAGTAGAGGGGACTAGGGAAGTAGGCACGAGTTTTAGCGAAGCCACTCCGGAGGTTCAGGTCCTTGTTAATAAATACCAGGCAGCAAGCTATGGGTTAACCACGGCACAGATTGCCAATACCATAAGAAGTGTTGCTTCAGGTGTAACGGCTACAAGGTATAAATATGAAGGTAATGAAATAGATGTTGTCGTCAGGGGTGATGACTCTGTAACCGAGAGTCTAACCAATTTGGAGCAAATTGGGATTCCAACCATGGTGGGTGGGACAATTCCTCTAAATGAAATTGCCAGTATTCATGTAGAAAGGGGTCCTATCCAAATTATTCGTGAAGGACAGCAAAGGATTGTAACTGTTTCAGGTCAAATATCCGGCAGGGATTTAAGGGGTATAGCGGATGATATAGATAAGTCATTAAAGGCATATAATATGCCTCAAGGATACTCTTATGAATTCGGCGGACAAAATGAAGAATTAAATGATGCTATTTACGACCTTTTCTTGGCACTTTTATTGGCAATAGTTCTTATTTACATGGTTATGGCTGCACAATTTGAATCTCTGGTTCATCCGTTTACTATTATTTTATCAGTACCTTTAGCATTTTCAGGCGGACTTTTCGGCCTCTTTATTACTAGGAGAACTATAAATGTACCATCAATGATAGGGGTTATAATTTTGGCTGGTATCGTAGTAAACAACGGGATTGTATTGGTGGATTATATTAACTACCTAAGAAAATCTGGCATGGATAGGGATGAGGCTGTAGTAAGGGCTGGCCCTGTTAGATTAAGGCCTATACTCATGACCACCTTAACTACTATCTTGGGCTTAGTACCCCTGGCTATTGGAATAGGTGAGGGAGCAGAAGTGCAAGCCCCTATGGCTACGGTTGTTATTTCGGGATTAATTCTATCAACCCTTTTAACCCTAGTTGTAATTCCTGTTGTGTACACAATTATTGATGATTTTTCATATAAGCTAAAGGCAAGGTTGAGGGGACAAAAGAAAGCGGTAACAGAAGAATAAAAAATCAAATTTAAATCCACCTTCATATATTTTAAGGGTGGATTTATTTGATTTAAGAATTATTTTTATCTTCATCTGTTTTTGAATTCTTTGTTTTTCTAAAATAACTTCCAGAAAGGTTAATAAATTTTGAGATTCTGATAACATTTGGTTTCATAATAAAAGCAAAAGACCGTATAATAAATTTTTGTGATAACAATAAATTGATTTTATTAATCACCTCTTGAGATGTTTTGCCAGGTGTAACTACCACAGGATTTGCAAGGACACCCGTTTTTTGGATTAACTTGGATGACCTTAGATAAACAGGAAGTTTTAAAAAAACTGCAAATGGAGTCACTACTGCTATTTCGATTAAGCTGATTTTTATATGCCTTTTTTTATCTTCCACTATTATTAAATTAATAATTAAGTCGAGAATAAATACACTCCATATAATCCAGTCAAGTCTAGCAATTATGGTAATGGTGCTTTCATTAATACTGAAAGCTAAATCCCATATAGATATAAAAACAATAGCAAGGGATAAAGAAATCATAGATATTTTATATATTTTTACCAGGGAAGGATAAGAATATTTATTTTCAACCTTACTCATATAAGCAAAACCCCCAAACTCTAGCTAATTTTCGTAAACATAAAAAAGATGGAATAAAAGAATTATAACACAAATTTGGGTTTGGGTACAGGGAAGCAATTCGTCATAATATGCAAACTTAGACATTGTACCCTTTGGCAAATGTTTAATTATCGCTATTAAGGGGAATATATCATATTGTATATAGTATTGGCAGCGATTATTAGGCTTTATTCACGAAATGGGATTTAGTAAAAAGTTTTATCAAAATACATGTCATAACTTGCAATAATCTATATTAAGCTTGTATAATGTATTACATATGCAAAATGATAAATTACATAAGGAGGAAGTAAGTTGAAGACTTTTAAATTAGCACATCTTATTAAGGGAGAGGATTTAAACCACCACGGTACACTGTTTGCCGGTAGAATGGCTGAATGGTTTACAGAGGCATGTTTTGTTGCTGCCGCAGCTACATATGGGAATTCTGAAAGTATAGTCTGTGTAAAAATTCACGGAATGCGATTTAGAGAACCTTTAAATAAGGGGGATATCCTGGCTGTTGCATCCAAGGTGGTTTTAACTGGGACTACAAGTATAACTGCCTACGCTGCTGTATCGAGGGAAGGGGAAGAAAAAGTTGTTGTGGATGGCTTTATTACCTTTGTAACAGTTGATGGTAATGGCAAGAAAATACCCCATTATCTAGAAGAACCTAAAGCTCAAAATCAGGAAGATGCTTTATTAATAGAAGAGGCTAAAAAATTAAAATAACAAAATGTCAGAAAACAGGTTGTCCTTTAATAGTGGGAGCCTGTTTTTAATATTGGAGTTAAATGTTATAATGAGTCCAAGCAACAGATAAGATATGGGTGGGAGAAAAACATATGGGGAAAGAGATAAGAATAGAAAAAGAATTTTTGCTTGATATTGATAGGGACAAGGTATTATCCGCAATGGATTGTGCCAAAGAAACCAGTATTTATGAAAAGGTCAATCATTTATTTGACAAGTTATTGCCCATTATAGAGAAGCTGAATGAGCCAATCGGGGTATGGAAATTTGAAAATAAGCAGGAAGAGTTAAAAATAAATTTACTAAATGATTCTAGTGTGGTGGTATATAGTTTTATAAGTTTGGGAGGGAAGATAGGGACAAAATGTGAGGAATTATTTAACCAGGGACATTATTTGCAGGCTCTGGTTTTAGATATTATGGCCAATGATTTACTATTTAGTATGGGGGAAGAACTTTGTCAAAAAATATTTAAAGAAATGCGTGAGTTAGGCATATATTTGGGTAATAAGATAATACCCGGGGATGAAGGAATTCCATTTCATTACCAAGGGGTTTTATGGGAAAGGTTGGAATTGGTGAAGTTGGGCATAAATCTCAATGACAAATTTGTATTCCAACCCTTGAAATCGATGGGATTCTTGTATGCGACAACTAATTACTCGAAAAAAAGCTACAAGCGTCATACATGTGAAAAATGCGGAAATCTTAAATGTAAAATGAGGGGGGTAGAAGATTAGGAGTTAAGTTTTTAACGAATTTACGGAAAAGATATTGACAGTATATGGCTGCTGATATATTATGGAATAAAGAATATAACTAAATATTACATTTTATATTGAACTTGATAAAGATTGATGCAAAAGTAGGATGAATGGAGGGATTGTTATAAAAGCAATTATTATGGCAGGAGGAAAAGGAACGAGATTAAAGCCCCTTACTTGTTGTATTCCCAAACCTATGGTGCCTATACTTAATAAACCCACGATGGAATATACTATAGAATTGCTAAAAAGACATAAAATAAGCGATATTGGGGTTACAATTGCCCATCTTCCAAACAAAATCATCGATTATTTTGGTCAGGGTGAAAAGTGGGGTGTAAATATAAAATATTTTGAGGAGGATATTCCCCTGGGTACGGGTGGTAGTGTTAAAAATGCCGAGGACTTTATAGAAAAAACTTTTATTGTATTGAGCGGAGATGCCATTACAGATATAGACATAGATAAAGCAGTAGATTTTCATAAAAGTAAGGGTTCTAAGGCTACGCTTGTTTTAAAAAATGAAGCTTATCCCGTAGAATATGGGGTTGTTATTATTAATAAGGATGGTAATATAAGAAGATTTTTGGAAAAACCTAGTTGGGGTGAGGTCTTTAGCAATACGATAAATACCGGTATCTATGTTTTGGAACCAGAAGTTTTGGATTATTTTAAACGGGGAGAAAACTTTGACTTTAGCAAGGATCTCTTTCCAAAATTATTAGCAGATGGGGTAGCAATGTATGGTTATATTACTAATGATTATTGGTGCGATGTAGGTGCTCTAGACTCCTATGTCCAAACTCATTTTGATTTATTAGACCGTAAAGTAGATTTTCAATTATCGGGTCACGAGATAGAGAAAGGAGTATGGGTTGGAAATGGAACACAAATTGACAGAAATGTTAGTTTTCAACCACCGGTATATATTGGGGAGGACTGTATAATTCGTGGGGGAAGTAAAATAGAAGCTTATACGGTGATAGGGGACGGTTGCAGTATAGGAAAAGGGGTGTCTTTAAAAAGGTCAGTTATTTGGAATAATGTAGTTGTGGGACAAAATGCAGATTGCCGTGGTGGAGTAATTTGTAAGAATGTAAAAATAAGCAAGGATGTAGAAATTTATGAAAATGCAGTAATCGGGGATGACAGCAGATTAGATGAGGGCGTTATCATAAAGCCCAATATTAAAATCTGGCCGGAAAAGTGGATAGAGGAAAAAACTATTGTCAATGAAAACCTGGTTTGGGGAACAAAGGCATGTAAAAATATTTTTGGTTTTAAGGGTGTTTCTGGCGAAATGAATATTGATGTCAGTCCTGAATTTGCATCTAAATTGGGTGCAGCATTTGTTTCCACACTCAAGGGTAAACCTACCATAATAGTTAGTTCGGATGCTTCAAATGCTAGCAAGATTATTAAGAACGCTTTGGTAGTGGGGATGAGATCTTCTGGTTCTGGGATAATTGATATCGGAAAAACAGTCATGCCGGTTAATCGTTTTGCAATTGAACATTTTAATGGCAGTGGTGGAATACATATAAGAATGGACAAGATGGATAGGAATTTGGTCCATATCGAGTTTGCAGATGAAAAGGGGGTTAATATCCAACGGTCAGCAGAAAGGGAAATAGAAAATCTGTTTAATAGGGAAGAATTTAAACGGTGTAAGGCGGAGGACATCCAATCCAGCCTCAATATAGAGAACTTCCAAGAGTTTTATATAAATAATGGGATGGATTTTCTAATGGATATTCCGGCAATAAAGAGGAAGTCCCCCTTAATTATAATTAGTTCAAAATCAAGCTTAATACAGGAATTGGGTGGACAATTTCTTAAGAGGATTGGGTGTAATGTAGAGATAATACATGATAGTCTTACTGAAATTCCCATGAAGGATTATTTGGAAATTATAGCCCAAAAAACGGGGGAAAAGGCGGCAGATTTTGGTGTAATAATTAATGAAAATGGGGAAGAGATGGCTTTAATTACTCAAAATGGGGATATTATCAAAGATGAAAAGTTTGATATCTTAACGATTATGCTTTTATTAAAAGAGGGCTATAAGGGAAAACTTGTATTAGCCTATAATGCACCCAGCGGTATCGAAAAAATTGCCCAAGCTTATGGGGTTGAAATAATACGGGTAAAATCTAGTCCAGCAAGTGTTATGAATGGTATGACCATGGTTGAAGAAGGTAAACAAAAAGGTTTATCACAATATATCTTGACTTATCATGCTATATGGGGTCTGGGTATGATAGTGGATTTTCTCACTAGAAATAGTATAAAGCTAGAGGACCTGCTTAAGGAGATACCAAAATTTTATTTTATAAAGGATAAGATATCCTGTGAGTGGCAGGATAAGGGCCGGATTATCCAACAGCTTGCACAAGAATATTTACCCACAGATATAGAATTGTTCGAAGGTGTTAAAATCAAAGATAAAAGGGGTTGGACCTTAATCCTGCCGGATAGTGCAAAACCTTTGTTCAATATCTACACTGAAGGTTTCTCTGAGGAATATGCAGAGGAGTTATCGGTATTTTACAAGGAAAAGATCAAAAAATTATTAAAAAGTCAGAAATAATTTTGTTTTGACTTTTTTACTACAAGGAGGAAAAATACATATGTTTCTTAACAAGGGCAGAAATGGGAAACAACAAGGAATGGATTTAAAAAATCTCTTACTAACTTCTGAGGAACTAGTTCATCATGCCAGGGAAATTGCTAAAAATCATACTGTATTTTCCGATAGTTTTTCCTTGCGTCAACTTTTGAAAAGAATTGATCAAAATTTTAAAATTATTACCCTGGTATATGCAAATTTTCATGATGCTATAAACCATAAAGGACACCTATGTCCAGCATCCGAATGGTTATTAGACAACTTCTACAAGGTAGAGGAACAGGCCAAAGAGGTAAGACAAAATTTGTTAAAGGAGAAATTTCTAAGATTAAATACCTTAAATACTGGTGTTCTTAGGGGGTATCCTAGAATTTATGGGGTGGCCCTAGAATTTGTTGCCCATACTGATGGGAATCTAGACGAGGATTTGTTAATTAGTTATGTAAAAGCGTACCAATGCCAAAGAGTCTTGACAATAGCTGAAATATGGGCACTTTCACTGATGATTCGGACAGCATTAATCGAAAATATCCGGAGAATTTGTGAGAAGATATATTATTCTTATTGCGAAAGGGAAAAAGCTGAAAAGGCAGCGGAATTACCAGAAGAGGAAATTTTGTTAGCTATAAAAGCAAATATAGAATTAGATGGCAGGGCAAATTCTACCTATGTGGAACATTTGTTGAAGGTATTGAAAAGGAATGAAATTGAGGCAGAAGTAGTTTTGAATTATTTGCAGAAAAAATTAAGAGATTATAATACAACAATTGGGGACTTGGTTGAGGAGGAGCATCAAACCCAAGCAAAGGCAAAAATATCTATAGGAAATTCTATAACAAGTTTAAATAAGGTAGCAAGCCTGGATTGGAATGATATTTTTGAAAGTCTCAGTATTGTGGAGGAAATTTTAAACAAGGATCCTGGCCATATCTACTCCCAATTGGATTTTGATTCTAGGGATTATTATCGGAATCATGTTGAGAAGATAGGTCGTAAATTAAAAGAAGCGGAAACAAGAGTGGCTAGAAAAGCTATTGAACAAAGCCAGCTAGCAAAAGATAAGAAGGAGGATGAAAGAAAATGCCATGTGGGATATTATCTGGTTGATAAGGGTAGAAAAGAACTTTTTGAGGCCTTAGATCACCCTGATAAGAGGGATTTCCTTCAGAAACAATCCTTAGCCATATATTTCATCCCCATTACCCTATTTACAATACTTATTTTCTGGCTATCTCTTTCCTATGGAGTAAGTTTCCATAATGAAACAAGTGGGATAATATTGGCTTTAATTAGTTTGCTTGTTTTAATTTCTGCCAGTGATTTGGCAGTTAGCTTGACTAATTCATTGTTAACAAACTTATTTCCCCCAAGCTTTCTGCCCAGGATTGAGTACAGGAATGGTATTCCTGAGGAGGTAAGCAGCCTAGTAGTAGTACCTGTTTTGCTTCCCGACGGACAAAGGGGTAAGGAGATTTTGGGGCAATTAGAGGTTTTTTATCTTGCCAATTTGGAAGAAAACCTATATTTTGCCTTAGCAGGAGATTTTAAGGATGCTAACACCAAGGAAATGCCGGAAGACAATGAAATTGTCAATATAGTAATGGAAGGGGTAAAAAATTTAAACAGGAAATATGGAAAGGAAATTTTCTATTATTTTCATAGGGAGAGGAAATTATGCCAAAAACAAAATAAATGGCTGGGTTGGGAAAGAAAAAGGGGTGCCTTGGTTGAGCTAAATCAGTTAATTTTAGGCGAGGAATCAACATCCTATTCCATTCTCTCAGGGGATATTACAAAATTAAAATTCGTAAAATATATTTTAACTATAGATGCCGACACCCAATTGCCTATGGATACAGCGAAAAAATTAATTGGAATTGCTTCCCATCCCTTAAATAGGCCAATTATAGATGAGAAGAAAGGTGTGGTAATTGAAGGGTATGGATTAATACAACCCAGAATCGGGGTTAACATAGAAAGTGCAAATAGGTCGTTTTTCACCAGAACCTTTGCTGGTAGGGGCGGGGTTGACTCGTATACTATAGCTAACTCAGACATTTATCAAGATTTATTTGGCAGGGGTATTTTTACGGGCAAGGGAATTTATGATGTGGAGCTTTTTAATAGGCTTTTAAAGAATGCAATACCAGAAAACAGGGTCTTAAGTCATGATTTATTAGAAGGAAGTTATCTTAGAACGGGATTAGCCGAGGATTTCGAACTAATAGACGATTATCCGTCTAAATATAGCGCCTATATGCTTAGGCTTCATAGATGGGTAAGGGGGGATTGGCAATTAATAAGATGGTTGTTTCCAAGCAGAAACAATCCTTTACCAATTTTAGCACGATGGCATATTTTAGATAATATGCGGCGGAGCCTAGTGCCAATATCCCTGCTTTTATTGTTTATTTTTGCCTTAACGGTGTTTCCAGGTCAGGCGATTTTCTGGTTAGGGCTGGGAATAATAATCATGGGATTCCCCCTGCTTATTAATTTGCTATATTATTTAAAAGATAGGTATTACATGAGACAAAATGATAGGGTCAAAGGAGACCTGGTGGCAGAGGTCAAGGCTGCATTTTACAGGGTAGTATTAGATTTCATATTTCTGCCCTATGAGGCCTACATGATGGCAGATGCTATTTTGAGAACCCTATATCGTATCCTTATATCAAAAGACAATCTTTTGGAATGGACAACGGCTGCTGATGTAGAAAGAAATCTAACGGATGATTTTAAGAGTTTTGCCATTAGGATGCAAAGCAGTTTTATCATTACCGCAATTTTACTAATTTCAACATTTACTTTGAAACCTTATAATTTTTTCTATACAATACCCATTGCATTCTTATGGGGTATGGGTCCTTTTGTTGCTTTCAATATAAGCAAGGAAACAAGGAAAGGGGACCATAAACTGCAAAAATATGAACTAGAGCTGCTCCGTAAGATTGGAAGAAAAACTTGGGCTTATTATGAAGATTTTGTTGGGGATGAAAGTAATAATTTGCCCCCTGATAATTATCAGCTTATACCCAAGGACCTACTTGCCCAAAGAACCTCTCCAACCAATATTGGAATCTATATCATATCGGTTTTATCGGCAAGAGATTTTGGCTATTTATCAACAAGTGAAATGGTAAAAAGAATTGAAAAAACAATTACAACTATAGGAAAGATGGAAAAATGGAAGGGGCATTTGTTTAATTGGTATGATACCCTTACATTAGAAATCCTAAGGCCATATTATATTTCAACTGTGGATAGTGGGAATTTTATTAGCTATATTATTACAGCTAGGGAGGGTTTAAAGGAATATTTAAAGAGACCCTTGATTGGAAAGGAAATTCTAATGGGTCTAAGGGATACCCTTATATTATTGGAGGATAATGATGGAATAATCATGGATGATTTATATGGGTGCCTATGCCAGGAAAAATCCATAGTGGATCAATTAATGGACATCAGTCACCATATTAAAAATAGACAAAAAGATCTTGATGCCTATTGCGGATGGGAACGTAGGTTTTATGATATGGCAGATATTATTTGCAGGGAAGTAGAAGGTTTTTTTATTACAAAACCCATCATAATAGATAAGTATCAGCTTGACCTAGAGGATAAATCTTTATCAGAGTTAAAAATAATTTATAAAGAAATATTAGGGGAATTGAGACAAGCAGGTAACGAGGACCTGGAAAAGGAATTATTACAGAAAATTAATAATATTGATGGATTAATAGGTAAAATAAATAAGGTAATTAAGTCAATGGATGATATTGTGGAGGCTACGGAATTTATCCACCTATATGATCCTAAAAGACACCTATTCTCTATCGGTTATAATATGGATGAAGAGAGGCTTACTAACTCTTATTATGATTTACTAGCCTCTGAGGCAAGAACAGCTAGTTATATAGCCATAGCTAGAAGGGAAGTTCCTCAAAAACATTGGTTTAAATTAGGGAGGACTATGACCCTTATAGACGGTAGCAGGAGCCTTGTATCCTGGACAGGTACAATGTTTGAATATTTTATGCCCTACTTAATAATGAAAAATTATGATAATGGGCTTATGGATGAAACTTATTCCACCACGATAAAAGCACAGAAAACATACTGTCAAAACAAAAATATTCCATGGGGAATTTCTGAATCTGGCTACTATTCTTTTGACATGGCATTGAATTATCAGTATAAAGCCTTTGGTATTCCAGACTTAGGACTGAAAAGGGGCCTATCAAAGGATTTGGTCATATCGGCCTATTCCACATTTTTAGCCCTACCTTTTAGGCCTAGGGATGCAATGGATAATATCCTAGCCCTCATTCAAACAGGTGCAGAGGGACAATATGGGCTTTATGAGGCTATTGATTATATGCCAAGGGCTATGGTTAGCGAGGAAAAGTTTGAAATTGTGAAAAGCTTCATGGCTCATCATCAGGGGATGATTTTTGTTTCCCTGAACAATTTTTTCAATAAAAATATTATGCAAAAACGTTTTCACAAGGACCCAGTAATACGGGCAGGTGAAACCTTGTTACAAGAAAGAATCCCTACAAGAATAATTATTACAAAACAATATAAGGAAGGGATATGTTCGTCGGGAAAGGCAAAGGAAAAGTTTGAAACTGAAAAAGTGGTAAGAACATATGGTGGATGGGAGGGACCCCTAGCTCAATGTCATCTTTTATCAAATGGAAACTACTCGCTCATGCTAACTAATTGGGGAACCGGTTATAGTAAAATCCGGGATATTCAAATTAGCAGATGGCGACAAGATGCAATAACAGGCAAAGACGGGATTTATATCTTTATTAACCATCTTAATAAAAACAGGATATGGTCAACCGGGGTAGCACCTTTTTATCAGCAAGCAGATAGCTATAGGGTTAATTTTTCGCAGGATAAGGCGGAGTTTTTTCGCAAGGATGAGGATATTGATACACACACAGAAATTGTTGTATCGCCTGAAGATAATGTGGAAATCAGAAAGATAAGATTGACTAATCATGGGGAGGAATTAGCAAATATAGAAGTTACTAGTTATTTTGAAATAGTGCTCACTCATCAAAATGCAGATTTAGCCCATCCTGCTTTTAGCAATCTTTTTGTAAGGACTGAGGTCTTGCCAGAGGAAAATGCCCTTATCGCTTCCAGAAGATCCAGGGAAAATGGCAAGGAAGCTAAATGGATTTTTCATAGGGTGGCTGTTGAGGGTGAAACGATGGGTGGATTGCAATATGAAAGCAATAGGGAGGCTTTTATTGGTAGGGGCAGGGATATTAGTAATGCGGTTGCCCTAACAAAACCCTTAGGCGGAAGTGTGGGAATTGTATTGGATCCAATTATGAGCTTGAAAAAGACAATGAAAGTATCGCCCGGACAATCAGTAATTGTCTATTTTACAATAGGGATTGAAAAAACGAAGGAAAAGGTAATTTCCCTTGTTAAAAAATATGGTGACAGCAGTGCTATAGACAGGGCTTTTCAATTGGCTATTACCAGAAGTCAGGTGGAAATTAACTACTTGGATATAAAGCCAAGTGAATTAAAACTTTATCAGGACATGATTGCACAGATAATTTATTTAAACCCCCTAAGAAGGAAATATGAAGATATACTAAAGGCAAATAATAAGTCCCAATCAGGTCTCTGGGCATATGGGATATCCGGAGATTTGCCAATAGTCTTAATAAGTATAAAGAACACTGAGGATATAGGTGTTGTAAAACAATTTATAAAAGCCCATGAATATTGGCGGTTAAGGGGCTTGTCCGTAGATTTGCTTATTTTAAATGAGGATGCAAGCAATTATTTCCAACCCTTACACCATCTGATACAGGATGTAGTTTCATCAGGCCAGGGAAAACATATTATGGATCAACCGGGTGGAATTTTTATTAAAAATGTTAGTAATATGCCATTAGAAGATAAAAATCTCTTATATACGGTTGCAAGGCTTGTTGTCAGGGCCGAGGAAGGATTTTTGAGCAAGCAAATTGAAATGAAAGAGGAAGATTTGTTTGAGGACAAAATTTTTGACAAGGCTGGCAAACAATATAGCATTAAGGAAGATGTTTTAGAACTTGAGTATGACAATGGTTACGGGGGATTTAGCAAAGATGGGAAGGAATATATTATTCAATTAAAGGATGATATTTCTACCCCGGCACCCTGGATTAATGTTGTTGCGAATAAAGAATTCGGTTTTATTATTTCGGAAAGGGGTTCCAGTTTTACCTGGGCAGAAAATAGTAGGGAAAACAGGCTAACACCCTGGTCAAATGATTATGTGGGCGACCCCTCCGGAGAAATCATTTATATCAGGGACGAGGACACAGGCGAGACCTGGTCCCCAACTGGTCAACCTATTAGGAGTAAAGCCACCTATACAATAGGGCATGGTTTAGGTTATTCAAGGTTTTTGCATAAGGGTAATGGGATAGACCAGCAACTAACAGTTTATGTAGCTAAGGAAGATAGTATAAAGATAAACTTATTAAAACTAAAAAATCCCGGCAAGGAAAAAAGGAATTTAAGTTTGATTTATTTTATAAGGCCTGTAATGGGAATAAGCGATGAAATAACACAGCAATATATTGTGACGGACCTGGATAAGCAAGGCAGGGGTATCTTAATTCGTAACCCCTATAATGCCGACTTCAAGGGTAGGATCGGCTTTGTATCGACTTCTGAAAAGATTCATTCTTTTACCTGCGATAGACGGGAATTTGTTGGTATCCAAGGGAATATGGAAAAACCGGCTGGTCTTAAAAGGGAGAAATTTTCTAATAGCTTTGGGGCCGGGTATGACCCCTGCGTAGCCTTGCAGGTTAACTTAGAAATTCAAGGCCAGGAAGAAAAGGAATTGGTGTTTTTACTTGGCCAGGGGCAAAATTTTGACCAAGTGGACAAAATGATTTCATACTATAGGGAGATGGATAATTGTACAAATGCCCTAAATGAAATCAGGGATTACTGGCTGGGATTAGTTGCTACTATCCAGGTTGAGACACCTGATTTATCAATGAATTTAATGTTAAACCAATGGTTAATTTATCAGAGCATATGTTGCCGGATATGGGCAAGGTCGGCATTTTATCAATCGGGAGGGGCTTACGGCTATAGGGACCAATTACAAGATGCAATGAATATGGTATACCCTAGTCCTGAAATAACACGGGAACAGATTCTATTAAATTGTGCCCATCAATTTGTGGAGGGGGATGTTCAACATTGGTGGCATCCCGGTGCGGGAGACAAGGGAATACGAACACGATTTTCTGATGACTTATTATGGTTGCCCTATGCAGTGGTTGAATACCTGGAAATTACAGAGGATTATAGTATTTTAGAAGAAGAGGTAGGATTTTTAGAAGAGGAGCCCTTAAGAGAAGATGAAGATGAAAGATATGGGATACCTAGAATTTCCCAAGAAAAGGCTTCCGTATATGAGCATTGTCTCCGTTCCATCGAAAGGGGTTTAAAATTTGGCCAACATGGAATACCTCTAATGGGGTCCGGGGATTGGAATGATGGTATGAATACGGTTGGGAATAAGGGCAAGGGTGAGAGTGTATGGTTAGGCTGGTTTATGTATTCCATATTAATGGATTTTGCTAAATTATGTAGGAAAATGGGGGAAGAGGATAGGGCAAACCGGTATGTTAACCATGCAAGAGGGATAGGCCAGGCTATTGAAAAAAATGCCTGGGATGGCGGATGGTATATTCGGGCCTTCTTTGATGATGGTTCTCCCTTGGGTTCAGCCTCAAATACTGAATGTAAAATTGATTCGCTTGCCCAATCATGGTCCATTATCTCCCAAGGAGGAAATAAGGAGAGAAGCATTAAGGCGATGCAGGCAGTAGAAGAGTACTTGATTAAGAAAAATGAAGGTCTAATCCTTCTTTTCACACCACCTTTTGATAAGGGTGACCAAAACCCGGGCTATATAAAAGGATATGTTCCGGGGGTTAGAGAAAATGGAGGACAATATACCCATGCAGCAACCTGGGTTATTAAGGCGTTTTCAATGTTGGGCGATGGAGACAAGGCATGGGAATTGTTTAACTTGATAAATCCCATTAACCATAGTAGGACGCCTCTTGAATGTGCAACCTATAAATTAGAACCCTATGTTATGGCAGCAGATGTCTATGCGGTAAACCCCCATATAGGAAGAGGGGGATGGAGCTGGTATACTGGTGTATCTGGATGGATGTATAGGGTGGGGATTAAAGATATACTGGGCCTAAAGAAAAAGGGCGATAAATTGATAATAGATCCATGCATACCAAAAGATTGGAAGGAGTACAAGGTAAGCTACCGGTATTTAAGTACACTTTATAATATTACAGTCAAAAATCCTGATGGAGTAAACAATATGGTTAAGAAAATCATTTTGGATGATAAGCCTATATTGGGAAAATATATTCCCTTAATTGACGATAAGAAAGACCATAAGGTAGAAGTGATTATGTAAAAAATATAATAAAATTAAAATATCCTCCATCCATTTGGGTGGGGGATATTACATAGAGGGGCAATATATTTGCCCCTTGAAAAAGCAATAACGGGATTTTTATTGGGTGTAATGCAATAACATAAGAAGGTCTCCATAAACTTCCCTAACCAGCAGATGGTGGTTAAAAATATTAGCAACAGAGCTAATAATTTGGCCCCTGGTAATTTTAGAATCAAATTCATTTGTAATTTCGTATATGTCGACTAGGACAGGTAGCCAATTTAATCCTTGTAAGGCGGTGGATTGTTGGTGGTCGATAAGTGCAAGGGGAATAGATGCAAAGATATTGCCACCAAAAACCTCATGGGCCTGCCAAAATTTATTATGTACTTCAAAGGCGTCGCAAGATTTTAAATCGGATGTTCTTATTTCTGAAAATCTTTCTAAATAATCACCTTCGTAATAATTTTTAACTTGGACGGATTTACATAAAAACTTTTCTTCCGAAATCTTCCTAAGGTTTACATCCAAACTATTTATATTTGTTTGCACTTGTGCTGGGCTAGATAGGTTTATTAGTTGTTTCTTATAGGCGGTTGCAGATTCAATCAAGTCCTGCAATAATTTGATTTTTAAGGCTTGTGGCTGGTTGTTATCTAAACTTGTTATAATTTTTTTCATTTCTTGTAATTTATATCCCATACTTATCACCATCCATAATAAAAATACCTCTCATTAATCTACATTATAATACAATTTGTGCAAATAAAAAACAAAGAAAGGCATTACAATTAATGGGTTTATTTAAAAGGGCAGTAAATACGAAAAAAGGACACAAAATTTGAAATATAACATTGAAAATTCCAAAAATATGAAGGGATAATAAATATAATGTCGAATAGTAAAGTTACTAAACAATTTACAAAATATTGACATATAAATTATATAATGGTTATTTTGCTGGCTTATGGCCAATTTTGATGAGGGGGGAGAGTTATTTGAGTCTCAAGGGTGGAAGTATTGAGGAGTTTTTAGATTGTGACAAGTTTACTCTCTATATTCAAGGTGGGGAAAAAGTACTAATATCTATTAATGAACCCGGTTATGAGATTAGTAAATTTGATAGGGATATTTTAAAAAAATATCCAAGAATTAAAGTTACTAATTTTATTATGCTAAGAGATGCAATAAGGGATACAATGATTCAACCTGTAGAGATTGGGGTATTAAGGCCCAAAATCGAGGTTGTTATTTCGGCAGATAAGATGGAAGCACAAGTAAGAATCAATGTTACCGATGCAGAATTTGAGGCTACAAAAGACAAGTTGGAAGTTGAGCTTATACAGGCACTTAAGGAAAATGGTGTTACCAATGGTATCTGCTATGATGTTATAAAGGGAGACCTAAAACCTCGTGAGAATATAGTCATTGCACGGGGCATACCGCCTAAAAATGGTGAAAATGCAAAAATAAAATATATAGATTTATCCAATAGAAAACCCGTAGTAAGGCAGGATGGAAAGGTAGATTACTACGAACTAAATTTGATTCAACAGGTTGAGAAGGGTAATTGGGTCGGGGAGAAAAGGCCTGCTACACCAGGGGAGGCAGGAAAAACCGTAACAGATCAAATTTTGCCACCTAAGCCTGGAAAAGACCAATTACTACGCTATGATTCCAATACTATCTCCGAGAATATGGAGGATGGCCAAATAGTTTTAAGGGCATTAATAGACGGAGCAGTTTCTTTTGAAAATGGAAAAATAAAAATTTTAAATCATCTTATTATCGACGGTGATGTGGACTATGATACGGGAAATATAACTTTCAATGGTTATGTAACAATTAATGGAATTGTTTGTGATGGTTTTAGTGTTAAGGCGGAAAAAGACATCTCTATACACGGGAATATAGGGATAGGGGCAGCTAAAGAAATAGTATCTACCCATGGAGATATTTATATCAAGGGTGGGATTTCTGGTAAGGGTAGAGCCATGGTTAAGGCTGGGAAAAATGTTTTTGTAAAATATATTAATGATTGTACTGTTATTGCAGGCCAGGATATTAACATAGGGCTTTATGCCATGGATGCCGATTTACATGCTCAAAGTATAATTGTGAATTCAAGCAAGGGAAAAATCATTGGTGGCAGCCTTAATGCCCAGTCAAAGGTAAGCGTTTACACTATCGGTAATGTATCCGAAAGAAGGACCTTTGTTAATGTCAAAGGTTTTAACAGACCAGCAATAAAGAAGGAATTAGATGAACTATTATTACAATATAAGGAGCACTTAATTGAATTGGAAAAAAATCGCAGACAGATGAAAATTTATGAAAATAAATTAAAAATGAATCAGAAAAAGGTTCATGGTCGGGAATATGAGGCCTATAAAAAAATTGATGATGATTTGTTAGCAAAGATATCCACCCTAGAGGAAAAAAGAAAGGCATTGATGGATGTTTTGAGTTCTAGAGGCGAGGGCGAGGTCAATATTTTTAAAAAGGCCTATCCACAAACCTTTTTAGAAATAAAAAATATCCAGAAGAGGATTAGTAAAGTTACACAGGGAACATATTTTGCAATGGACAACGAACTGCATTTTTCGTAGAAGGGAAGAGAATATATTGGATGGATTGTATGTTACAAATAGGATGTACAGGTATGATGCTTTGATCAAAGCAGTAGATTTTTTCACCCAAAGATTTACTCCTGAGCAGTTAAGCAAATACGCTTTTGAATTTGCTAACGAAATTTTAACACTAAAGGCATCAGCCCTTTTTATTATAGATGGCGACGAATTTATTTTAAAAAGTAAAAGATTATATAATATCCAAAATTATAGTATAAAAAACAAGACTAAGATTCAAAAAATTGCCACACTTCATGGGAGTATAATATTAAACCGCTTTGAAAATTACTTTCCCATTGAAGTCCTTGATAAATTTGACATGAACCTTGTTATTCCATTAATTATAGATGATTTATTGTTTGGCTTTATTATCTCTGATGGGAAGGCCGTGGGGGATTTTAATGAAGATGACCACACTATGGCAGTATGCTTGATGAGGTTATTTAATAATGCACTTGAAAATAACAGAAACTTTACAGACTTAAAGACTAGAAACAAACAATTGGATCAAAAAATATTTAATTTATTTGCTATAAACCAAAGTGCCAGATCATTATTGTCAGAATTAGAATTAGATAATTTGATAAGTATGGCAGTGGATATTTTTAGTGAAATGACAAGTAGCAAAATTACATCCTTTGGCATTGTAGATAAGGTATCTAATAAATTAAGAATTTTGGGCTACAGGAATATAGATGATTTTTCAACCCATCTAGCAGATTTGGAAATTAGGCCCCAGGCGGAGTTCTCACATAGGAAGGTAATGTTAAGCCTGGAAGAGGATATTGATTTGATAAAAGAATTATTTGTTAATTGGGAGGAGTTTTATTCATTAGGAGCACAATATGTTGTTTTACTCGTAAAGGACGAACTTTTAGGGTTAGTAACCTTGGCTGAACCTGTTAATCAGGAGGATTACGATATTGCAATATTTGAACTAATTGAGTCATTGGCTTCCTTTACATATATAGCCTTAGAAAATGCAATCTTATTTGAAGAAACACAGAGGCAGAAGCAAATTATAGAAGCAAAATATGATGTTTTAACCAGCTTTAATCAGTTAGTAGAAAATATAAATGAATGTATATCAATTGAGGAGTTATGTGATATAACGCTTAAGACCTTGAATATATCCTTTGATATTGAAAAGGCCTTTATAGCTTTTAAAGAGAATGAAAAACAATATAGAATTAAACATAGCATTGATGATATAGGGGTTGGAGAAATACTAAATATAAATGAAAAATGGGAAGAATCCTATGACGGGGATATGATTTATAATTTTGCGGCAGAAAACAACCAGGACTATCTAGAAAAAGATTTGCTTGATTTGTTTTATGATTCCACCGGATTAGTAATTTCACCAATTATTACGGAAAAGTTTAATTTAGAAGGGTGGAAATCACCCTTTGCCTACTTACTTGTACTAAAAACTCCAAACAATTTACAAGAAGAAGAAATACTCCTAATAGATACCATTACAAAAAATATAAGTCCGACCATTTACCATATGAATGTTTTGGAAGAACATAAGCAAAGGTACATACCTGATAAGAGGCAATTATTTTATGAATCAATTAATAAAAAAATACAGGAAAAGGATAAATTCAATGTTAATATCAACATTTATTACAGGCTTGTAGAAACCCATCCCTTTGCTGATGTTGACCTGTCCATGTATGAAAAATATGAACATTATTTAATCGACAATTATCTCTTTATCATTTGTTATGATGATTTGGATTTATTAGACTTTAAGAAAATACCTAGCATCAATAGTCTAAAAGATGTTCTAGACTACAATTTTTAGAATAATAATAATATGATATTGTAAATATATAACACTTTTAAGATATATAAGTATCGAGAAGGTGTTATTTTTTATCTAATACTTTTGATAAAAACTGATATATTGCTATTGGGCCATATTCTATGATAATATGGTCATAGAAATATTATGTCCGCAATTTTAATGGGACTTCTTTGCATGTTAAGTGTTTATTTGCAGGGGAAGTAGGAATTACCCACCAAGAATGTTAACTGACAGGTGAAGTCCTTATTCAAATATAGTGGTCACAATAAAAAGTAATATCAGAAGGAGATGTAAGTGTTATGGAATCTACATTAGCAAGGGTAAAGGATTATTTAGAAACTTTACCAATAGAATTAGAGGTTATTGAATTTGAAGATGGAACAACTAAAACTGCACAAATGGCTGCAGACCAGTTGGGCGTAACCGTAGGACAAATCGCAAAATCAATTTTGTTTATAGCTAAGGAGGAAAAAGCCCTGGTAGTTACCAGTGGTGATGTAAGGGTAAAAAATGGACCCTTAAAAAAGATATTAGGGGCTAAGCCTAAACTTGCAAAACCTGAAGAATGTATGGAAATTACAGGATTTCATCCGGGTGGGGTTTGCCCCTTTGCCTTAAAGAATCCTATAAGAATTCTCATAGACAAAAGCATGGAAAGGTTTGATCTTGTTTATGCTGCTGCCGGTACTGCTAATACGGCGGTACCTGTGACTGTAGAAGAACTTTTGGAAATAACGGGCGGAGAATTAGTAGACCTATGCCAGGAGTAAGAAGTTTATTTTTTGACCTGAAAAGTGAATTCTAGGAGGAAGAGGGATGGGTAGAAAAAAGGTATTTGCACTATTATTACTATTTATAATTGTTTTAACAGTTGGATGCAGTCAAAATTCACAGGAAACGGTAAACCAAGAGGAAAACTATGTGCCGGTGGAAATAAAGACTCTGAAGAAGGATAACATTGCCAAGCTTATTACTTTAAATGGTAAGGTGTTTGCAAATGAGGAAGTTATGGTTATTCCTCAGGTACCTGGTAGCGTTTCAAAAATCAGTGTAAAACTTGGTGATGAAGTTGAAAAAGATGATGTCTTATTTATTGTGGATCAAAAAGATGTCAATAGGGCGCTTGAGCAGGCTGGTGCGGGTCTGGATTTAGCAGCAAAGGCTGTTCAACAAGCGGAAAATGGAGTTAAAACCGCCCAAATTCAATATGATTCGGTAAAAGAAAAGATAGATAATGCATTAATAAACTTGGAAAGAACACAAGCTCTTTATGAAGCAGGGGCAGTATCAAAATCACAGTTGGAGCAGGCGGAATTAGCAGCATCATTAAAACCTTTGGAAACTGTAGAAATGCAGGTCTTACAAGCTGAAATAGCCCATGAACAGGCCTTGGATCAATTAAGACAGGCAAAAAGCAGCTATGGACAGGTGGAAAGCAATTTTGATAACACCATGGTTAAGGCACCAATCTCTGGGATAGTCAATAATTTGAATGTAATCGAAGGAGAACTAGTTTCTAATGCCCAGCCAGCGGCAACGGTTGTCGATATGGACGAGATTTTTCTACAGGCAAACATCTCCGAAAAGATTGTAAATAGCCTGTATAAGGGGCAAAAGGTAAGGGTAACTATTGAAGCGGCTTATGGTCAAAGTGAAATTGAGGGATATATTGACTACATTAGTCCAACACCTGATCAAAGAAACCAATTATATTTAATAAAAGTCTATCTACCCAATGAAGAACATAGGATAAAACCCGGTATGAGTGGGAGTATTGAGTTAGATATAGAAAGCCGTGAGGGTATATTGGCTGTTCAGAGGGGTAGCATTATTGAAAATGAGGGGAAAACCTTTGTTTATATTGTGGAAGATGATAAAGCAATCCAAAGAGAAATAGTTCTAGGATTGGATACTGGTCTATATGTTGAAGTTGAGAAGGGTTTAAAGGAAGGGGATATTGTAATTATCAAGGGACAACATTATATAACCAATGGACAACAGGTGAAAGTAGTAAGGGGTGAATAATAATGAACTTATCAAAATTAGCAGTTGAGCGTCCCGTAACTATTGCAATGCTAATGCTAGTCATTGTGCTCTTGGGGACGATTTCTTTGACCCGATTACCCCTGGATTTACTGCCAAAGATAGAAGTGCCTGTAGCTATCGTAAGCACCTCTTATTCAGGGGTTGGACCTTATGAGATGGAAAATCTTATAACCCGCCCCCTAGAGGGTGCTATAGCAACTGTTGGCAATATTGACACGATTAATTCCATATCGGCCCAGGGGAATTCTATTGTTATTGCTTTATTTAACTTTGGAACAGATATGGATTTTGCAACTTTGGAAATGAGAGAAAAAGTTGATTTAATAAAGGGGATGCTACCAGAAGATGCATCTGAACCTATGGTTTTGAAAATCGACCCCAACTCTACCCCTATCATACAGTTATCCCTAACACATGGGGGAGATTTAGCTTCCCTGCAAACCTTGGCTGAGGACACAATTCAGTCAAGATTAGAGAGGATAGAAGGGGTTGCCTCTGCCGATATATTCGGAGGATATACCAACCAGGTCCAGATAAAGGTAAATGAATCTTTACTAGAAAACCATGGTCTTGATATCAATCAATTATCTCAATTAATTGGTGCCGCAAACCTAAACTTACCAGGAGGAACAGTGGATAGGGGTATCCAAGAACTGGCTATCAGAACAATGGGAGAATTTAAATCCGTAGAGGAAATACAGGAAATGCCTATCCCATTGGCTACGGGTGGAATTATACAACTTAAGGATATTGCCGAGGTGAAAATGGCGCCCAAGGAAATCAACAGTATTTTTAGGGTTAATGATAAGGAAAGCATAAATATCTCCATACAAAAACAATCGGGCGTTAACACAGTACAGGTGGCAAATTTAGTTAATAAGGAGATAGTCAAATTAAAAAGTGATTTTCCAGATATTGAAATAGAGACAGTCTTTGATCAATCTACTTTTATAAACCACGCAATTGAAAATGTATTCAAAAATGCAATTTTTGGCGCCCTATTAGCGATTGGAATTTTATATTTGTTCCTAAGGAATATCAGGACTACTTTAATTATTGGGACTTCGATTCCAATCTCAATAATAGCAACTTTTATTTTATTGTATTTCAGTGATATAACCTTGAACCTAATGACTTTGGGTGGGTTGGCGCTGGGAGTGGGTATGCTGGTTGACAATGCTATTGTTGTTTTGGAAAATATTTATCGCTTAAGGTCCGAGGGGCATCCTAGGATAGAGGCTGCAATTCTTGGGGCATCAGAAGTGTCCATGGCGGTAACAGCATCTACACTTACAACAATTGCTGTTTTTATACCCATAGTCTTTGTTGGGGGTATGGTTTCTACCATCTTTAAAGAACTGGCAATGACAGTTACCCTATCCCTGGTTGCATCCTTGGTAGTGGCCATAACACTGATTCCCATGTTATCTTCTAAAATCCTAAAAGTAAGCTATACAGGTGACCAGGAAGAGGACAGGAAAAAAAGAAAAATTGATCTTATATATGATGCTTTTGATAAGGGACTTACCAGCATCGATAATAAATATAGAGAAATTTTAGCTTGGAGTTTAAATTATAGAAAAAGAGTTCTGCTTATAGCTGGACTAGTGTTTTTGGGCAGTATGGTATCTGCCTTCTTCGTAGGTGCAGAGTTTTTCCCGTCAACCGATGAGGGACAGATAACGGTAAATGTTTCATTGCCGGCGGGCTCTGAACTACATGAAACCAATGACATTATATTAGAGGTAGAGGAAAAGATTTCTGGAATTGAGGAGGCAGACATTGTATTTTCATCCATTGGGTCTGGCGGAATGATGTCGATGGGTGGTAGCGAAAGTAGTAAAGGCTATATAAATATAGGTCTTAAACCCTTATCACAAAGAAAGAGAAATGCAAAGGCTATTTCTGATGAAATTAGAAAACTTGTTAGGGATATTCCTGGTACTGAAATTACAGTTGTTGAATCCTCCATGATGATGATGGGATTAGGGGGAGACCCCATTAGCATAGGTATCAGGGGAGATGAACTCGAAACCTTAGAGGAAATCGCTTCAGATTTCAAAGAATTAATTGAAAAAGTAGAGGGGACTAGGGAAGTAGGCACGAGTTTTAGCGAAGCCACTCCGGAGGTTCAGGTCCTTGTTAATAAATACCAGGCAGCAAGCTATGGGTTAACCACGGCACAGATTGCCAATACCATAAGAAGTGTTGCTTCAGGTGTAACGGCTACAAGGTATAAATATGAAGGTAATGAAATAGATGTTGTCGTCAGGGGTGATGACTCTGTAACCGAGAGTCTAACCAATTTGGAGCAAATTGGGATTCCAACCATGGTGGGTGGGACAATTCCTCTAAATGAAATTGCCAGTATTCATGTAGAAAGGGGTCCTATCCAAATTATTCGTGAAGGACAGCAAAGGATTGTAACTGTTTCAGGTCAAATATCCGGCAGGGATTTAAGGGGTATAGCGGATGATATAGATAAGTCATTAAAGGCATATAATATGCCTCAAGGATACTCTTATGAATTCGGCGGACAAAATGAAGAATTAAATGATGCTATTTACGACCTTTTCTTGGCACTTTTATTGGCAATAGTTCTTATTTACATGGTTATGGCTGCACAATTTGAATCTCTGGTTCATCCGTTTACTATTATTTTATCAGTACCTTTAGCATTTTCAGGCGGACTTTTCGGCCTCTTTATTACTAGGAGAACTATAAATGTACCATCAATGATAGGGGTTATAATTTTGGCTGGTATCGTAGTAAACAACGGGATTGTATTGGTGGATTATATTAACTACCTAAGAAAATCTGGCATGGATAGGGATGAGGCTGTAGTAAGGGCTGGCCCTGTTAGATTAAGGCCTATACTCATGACCACCTTAACTACTATCTTGGGCTTAGTACCCCTGGCTATTGGAATAGGTGAGGGAGCAGAAGTGCAAGCCCCTATGGCTACGGTTGTTATTTCGGGATTAATTCTATCAACCCTTTTAACCCTAGTTGTAATTCCTGTTGTGTACACAATTATTGATGATTTTTCATATAAGCTAAAGGCAAGGTTGAGGGGACAAAAGAAAGCGGTAACAGAAGAATAAAAAATCAAATTTAAATCCACCTTCATATATTTTAAGGGTGGATTTATTTGATTTAAGAATTATTTTTATCTTCATCTGTTTTTGAATTCTTTGTTTTTCTAAAATAACTTCCAGAAAGGTTAATAAATTTTGAGATTCTGATAACATTTGGTTTCATAATAAAAGCAAAAGACCGTATAATAAATTTTTGTGATAACAATAAATTGATTTTATTAATCACCTCTTGAGATGTTTTGCCAGGTGTAACTACCACAGGATTTGCAAGGACACCCGTTTTTTGGATTAACTTGGATGACCTTAGATAAACAGGAAGTTTTAAAAAAACTGCAAATGGAGTCACTACTGCTATTTCGATTAAGCTGATTTTTATATGCCTTTTTTTATCTTCCACTATTATTAAATTAATAATTAAGTCGAGAATAAATACACTCCATATAATCCAGTCAAGTCTAGCAATTATGGTAATGGTGCTTTCATTAATACTGAAAGCTAAATCCCATATAGATATAAAAACAATAGCAAGGGATAAAGAAATCATAGATATTTTATATATTTTTACCAGGGAAGGATAAGAATATTTATTTTCAACCTTACTCATATAAGCAAAACCCCCAAACTCTAGCTAATTTTCGTAAACATAAAAAAGATGGAATAAAAGAATTATAACACAAATTTGGGTTTGGGTACAGGGAAGCAATTCGTCATAATATGCAAACTTAGACATTGTACCCTTTGGCAAATGTTTAATTATCGCTATTAAGGGGAATATATCATATTGTATATAGTATTGGCAGCGATTATTAGGCTTTATTCACGAAATGGGATTTAGTAAAAAGTTTTATCAAAATACATGTCATAACTTGCAATAATCTATATTAAGCTTGTATAATGTATTACATATGCAAAATGATAAATTACATAAGGAGGAAGTAAGTTGAAGACTTTTAAATTAGCACATCTTATTAAGGGAGAGGATTTAAACCACCACGGTACACTGTTTGCCGGTAGAATGGCTGAATGGTTTACAGAGGCATGTTTTGTTGCTGCCGCAGCTACATATGGGAATTCTGAAAGTATAGTCTGTGTAAAAATTCACGGAATGCGATTTAGAGAACCTTTAAATAAGGGGGATATCCTGGCTGTTGCATCCAAGGTGGTTTTAACTGGGACTACAAGTATAACTGCCTACGCTGCTGTATCGAGGGAAGGGGAAGAAAAAGTTGTTGTGGATGGCTTTATTACCTTTGTAACAGTTGATGGTAATGGCAAGAAAATACCCCATTATCTAGAAGAACCTAAAGCTCAAAATCAGGAAGATGCTTTATTAATAGAAGAGGCTAAAAAATTAAAATAACAAAATGTCAGAAAACAGGTTGTCCTTTAATAGTGGGAGCCTGTTTTTAATATTGGAGTTAAATGTTATAATGAGTCCAAGCAACAGATAAGATATGGGTGGGAGAAAAACATATGGGGAAAGAGATAAGAATAGAAAAAGAATTTTTGCTTGATATTGATAGGGACAAGGTATTATCCGCAATGGATTGTGCCAAAGAAACCAGTATTTATGAAAAGGTCAATCATTTATTTGACAAGTTATTGCCCATTATAGAGAAGCTGAATGAGCCAATCGGGGTATGGAAATTTGAAAATAAGCAGGAAGAGTTAAAAATAAATTTACTAAATGATTCTAGTGTGGTGGTATATAGTTTTATAAGTTTGGGAGGGAAGATAGGGACAAAATGTGAGGAATTATTTAACCAGGGACATTATTTGCAGGCTCTGGTTTTAGATATTATGGCCAATGATTTACTATTTAGTATGGGGGAAGAACTTTGTCAAAAAATATTTAAAGAAATGCGTGAGTTAGGCATATATTTGGGTAATAAGATAATACCCGGGGATGAAGGAATTCCATTTCATTACCAAGGGGTTTTATGGGAAAGGTTGGAATTGGTGAAGTTGGGCATAAATCTCAATGACAAATTTGTATTCCAACCCTTGAAATCGATGGGATTCTTGTATGCGACAACTAATTACTCGAAAAAAAGCTACAAGCGTCATACATGTGAAAAATGCGGAAATCTTAAATGTAAAATGAGGGGGGTAGAAGATTAGGAGTTAAGTTTTTAACGAATTTACGGAAAAGATATTGACAGTATATGGCTGCTGATATATTATGGAATAAAGAATATAACTAAATATTACATTTTATATTGAACTTGATCCTAAGAGTATATTGCTTGAGGGTGAGAGTGAATCATCTTGAGTCAACGAATGTTCTGATGCTGAGGATATATCCGGGGCAGAGGAGAATTTGACTATACGGGATAACTATACCCTTTATTAGGAATTCTTCTATGACCCTAATAAAGGGTTTTATGTTTTTTTGAAAGGGGGCTGGGCAATGAATAAAACACCGAGGGCCAATAGGTTACATATAGCATTATTTGGCAGGAGGAATGCAGGGAAATCGAGTCTTATCAATGCCTTGACAAATCAAAAGGTTGCTGTAGTATCTGAAATACCTGGTACTACTACTGACCCAGTATATAAAAGTATGGAGGTTCTGCCTTTAGGGCCTGTTGTTTTTATAGATACGCCGGGCATCGATGATGAGGGGGTACTTGGGGAGCTAAGGATAGAAAAAACCAGGGAGGTTTTAAGAAAAACTGATATAGCTATTCTTGTAACAACTGTGGATATGGAATGGGGAGACCAAGAGGATGCCCTCATAAAACAATTTAAACAAAGAAAGATACCCTTTATTAAGGTAATCAATAAGGTTGATAACTCTACCAAAGAAGACAATGCAATCAATGGTGAAGAAATAAAGAATATTCCTATTGTTAAGACATCTGCTATAACAGGGGAGGGAATTAAGGATCTCATCGTCCAGTTGGTGAAATTGCAAAAAGAAGAAGATGAAAAACTACACCTTGTGGATGACATTGTAAAGGAAGGGGATTTGGTTGTCTTGGTAACACCCCTGGATAAGGCAGCCCCAAAGGGCAGGCTCATATTACCACAACAGCAGGTGTTAAGGGATATTTTAGATAATGGTGCTATGGCCATGATGGTCAGGGATAGTGAACTTGAGCAAACATTAAAACATTTAAAAAACGGACCGGATATAGTTATAACTGATTCACAGGTTTTCGACAAGGTGGATAAAATATTGCCGGATAATATACCACTTACATCTTTTTCAATTATTTTCGCAAAAAACAAGGGGGATTTGGATTTATTTCATAAGGCTGTCCAGGAAATTAAAAATCTTAAGGATGGGGACCATATTTTGGTGGCAGAAGGTTGCACCCATCACCGCAAGGACGATGATATAGGAACTGTAAAAATACCTAATCTATTGAAAAAGAAAACCGGAAAAAAGTTAATTTTCCATCATGTTGCAGGGGGTTTTTTCAAAGAAGACCTTTCCAAATATAAAATGGTTATCCATTGTGGCGCATGTATGTTGAATAAAAAGGAAATGGAATACCGTCAGGTTTTTTCAATGGACAATGAAGTTCCCATGATTAACTATGGTATTATCCTAGCATATCTTCACGGTATATTAGAAAAGGCTATGATGCCTTTTAAAGATATATTAAATTAATTAGGGGGTTTTTTATAATGAATTTTCTCAAAAAAT